>JAYEOA010000016.1:0-24308 GCA_034722515.1 Thermodesulfobacteriota bacterium
CCAATGCTGAAAGTAGCTAAAACAATTAAAAGACACTGGGATGGCGTTTTGCGCTGGAAAGAAAGTCTGATTAACAATGGTATTCTGGAAGGATTAAACTCAGTTTTACAAGCTGCTAAAAGAAAAGTGCGAGGATATAAAAAAGAAACATTTTAAAACAATCTCGTATTTACTGACCGGAAAATTAGATCTATCTCAGGTAAATGTCAATTGCTTACCCATATGAAATTCAAAAGAACCAAATAGGCTTTTATCACAACCGATTTGGATGACAATCAGATCACCGCCTTTCACCCCGGAGCTATGGCTTTTTCCCAGCGCAACACTATCGATCAAACGGATGATGTTACCGTTGGCATCATATCTCCTGATGGTCGTGAGGGAATGATTCAGCATGCCGAACAGTTTGTTACCGCCGGTATCCCGTTCATTTTTGATCCGGGTCAAGGGTTACCAATGTTTGATAGCGATGAGCTACAACAATTCATCAAGCAGGCAACCTGGCTCACCGTTAATGATTACGAATGGCAAATGATTCACAGCAAAACCGGACTCTCCATCGAGCAGGTCACTGCTAATCTGGAAGCACTAATTATCACACGGGGCGGGGAAGGATCGTTTATTTATAGCGCCGAACGTTGCATTGAAATCCCTGCTGCGCAAGCTAAAGAAGTGAATGATCCCACCGGTTGCGGCGACGCATATCGTGCCGGGCTGCTCTACGGGCTGTCTCATGAGCTTGACTGGGAAACTACCGGTCGCATAGCCTCGCTGATGGGTGCCATAAAGATCGAACATCATGGAACGCAAAACCAATATTTTTCTCTGGAGGAGTTTGCGGAGCGTTTTCAGCAGGAATTCAATCAGGAACTCTCTCTGGTTTGACAAGCTATCGCAGGATGCGCTCGGCTTTTTATTATTGGTAATTCCATCGTTTATGCAAGATATGGCATAAAAACAATCCGCTAAAGGAGGGAGGATGCCTCCTTTAGTGCAAGCAAATACTCGGGCACACTAATGGTCAACATGAAGCAAGTAAATAAAAACTGCGAAAAAAATTACAGAGTAAACGCATCAATTATATGCTCAATGTCATGGGATGTCGCATCTGCCTGAATCGCAATAACATCAAAGCGCGGTTGCAACTTCGAATCACCATGTTTTGCCAAATACCACTGGGCAGTACGGATAATTTGCCGTTGCTTGCGTGGAGTGACCGCTTCAATGCCCTGCCCGCAGACAGTGCCACTGCGTGTTTTCACTTCGACAAATGCCAAAATTCCGCCACGCCGGGCAATAATATCGACCTCACCCACCGGAGTACGGAAATTGGTCTCAACAATGCGGTACAAACGGCGCTTTAAATAGCGCACCGCCAACTCCTCACCCCACTGTCCGAGGCTAAGGCGTTGCTGCGTCATACGTGCTCCTTTACCCCGGCAAAACTTTTACGGTGCAGTGGGCAGGGTCCATGCTCGGCGATCAATGCCCGATGTTTAGCACTGCCGTAGCCTTTATGCCCAGCAAAGCCGTACTGGGGGTAGTGACGATCATAGACCACCATCATCCGATCACGCACCACTTTGGCAATCACCGATGCGGCCGCTATCGACAATGAGCGGGAATCCCCTTTTTTGATGGTCTGCTGCGGTAACGATAGCGGCACCGGGGTAATTCCATCGATCAATAGGTGTTGCGGCGGCATCTTCAGGCGTGAAACTGCTAGGCACATCGCTTTAAGGGTCGCCTGTAAGATGTTGATCTCATCCACCTCATCGGCATGGATAAAACCCACCCCGACGGCAACGGCTTGCTGACGTATCGGGGTAAAAAGTTGCTCACGTTTTTTGGCGCTGAGCTTTTTGGAATCGGTCAAGCCGGGGAGTTCATAAACCTCGGGGAGGATAACTGCGGCAGCCACAACCGGACCGGCGAGGGGGCCACGACCGGCCTCATCAATTCCGGCAATTAAAGACACACCCTGAAGGCGCAGTTGTTTTTCAAAATGGGTTGGATCTAACGCATCATCCAACGGATCATCAAGCAGACCATCAAACAATGATGTAGTAAGGTTTTTTGGTGACACAGTATAGGCTCCTTGGCGATATGACGCAATACGCCTATCCAGTATAAGCCAGACAGACAAAAACCGCTAAGGATAAGGCGGGGGAAACAAAACATCCCGCAACGAGTAGATCGCTGCGGGATGTTATTGTAATTAGTGCTGACGTTTTTCGCGAATACGTGCAGCCTTACCTTGCAACTTGCGCAGGTAATACAGCTTGGCACGACGTACGCGACCAACCATCATGACATCAATCTTATCGATCATAGGTGAATGAAGGGGGAAAATACGCTCCACACCCATGCCGCCAGAGATCTTGCGGACGGTAAAAGTGGAAGCGATACCACGGTTAACCCGCTTGATGCAAACTCCTTGAAACGCCTGAATCCGCTGCTTATCACCTTCAACAATTTTTACGTGAACGCGCAGTGTGTCCCCTGCTTTAAACACGGGAACATCTTGCCTTATCTGCTCGTTACCAATTTGATCAACAATGTTCATCATTGCCTCCTTATTTATCTTTAAAAAGCTTATTTGTTAGTTTTCATGTAAACGGTAAATCTGTCGCAATCGCTTAAGTTCGGCGATATCGTCATCTGACAACTGCATCTTATCCAATAAATCGGGTCGCCGTCGCAAAGTACGCTGCAATTGCTGGCTACGCCGCCATGCTGCTATCCGTGCATGGTTGCCGGACAACAGAACTTCCGGAACCCGTTGCCCCATAAACTCAGCAGGGCGGGTATAATGAGGATGTTCCAGCAACCCATCCGAAAATGAATCGGCGGCTGCACTTCCTGCACTTCCGAGCACCCCGGGTAACAAGCGTGCCACAGCATCTATTATCACCATCGCAGGCAATTCCCCTCCAGTGAGGACAAAATCGCCAACAGAGTATTCAGCATCGACATAGGGGCGAACCCGTTCGTCAAAACCTTCGTAGCGACCACAAACCAAAATCAAACCAGACTCGCCAGAAAGATTCTGCGCTTCGTCCTGATTAAACGGCTGCCCCTGAGGAGTCATCAGCAAAACCTTGGACTCCGGTTGCTGCTGTTTTAAACTTTCCAGAGCACGACAGATCGGTTCTGGTTTCATCACCATGCCGGCACCGCCGCCATAGGGTGTATCATCCGTCACCTGATGGCGACCTTCTGCCCAGTCCCTTAAATTATGTGTGGTGATACTCACCAGCCCATTTGCCACCGCTTTACCAATAATACTGCTGGTAAAGGGAGAATCAAACATCTGCGGGAACAGGGTTACTACATCAAAGTTCATCCGTTCAAGTCAATCAGTCCATCGGGCAACGTGACCTTCATTTGCTCCTGTTCAATATCTATTTCATCGATAAATGCGTCTACCGCAGGAAACATCACCTCGCCATGAACTCCTTTGACCACATAGAGATCGTGACCAGCGGTTTCAAGAACTGAGGTAAGGATGCCAAGTCCCCCCAAGTTGCTATCCACGACAGTTAACCCTTCAAGCTGATGCCAGTAGTAGCTGCCATCTTCAAGAGCGGGAAACTGATCATAAGCCAGCATTACTTTGGCACCAATCAGTGCCCCGACGTGGTTGACGTGATCATAACCTTGAAGTTTCAGCAAGATCATCTGCTTGTGTACCGAAGCTTTTACCACATCAACCGCCAAGCGCTGGCCATCGCTGCAATGCAGCATCACCGATTCGCTTTCGAGCAACACCTGCGAACCAGTCGTTTCGGTGCGAACCTTTAAATCACCCCGTAAACCATGGGTTCCGGAAATTATACCAACTTGAAACAACGGATCATCTGCCACGTTTATCATTTCACTATTAAATAAGAGGGGTCATCCCAACTACACTACTGCTACGCTTCAGCTTTTTGCTGAAATTTTGCCCACACACCCTCTTTGCGTAGCAATTGCTTTACCACCTCAGAAGGTTGAGCACCTTTATTTAACCATGCCAAGGCACGGTCGGCCTTCAAGCTGATCATTACCGGCTCACGCTGGGGGTCATATTGACCAATATTCTCAATGTAGCGACCATCGCGAGGACAACGCTCGTCCGCAACAACAATCTGATAAAATGGTTTCTTCTTAGCACCACCACGGGCCAATCTGATTTTTACTGACATATCTTTTGTACCTCTCTATAACGACACCTGGATATCAGGTGTTCCAAAACAAACTATTTTTTTACTTTCTGCGAAAGCATTATAATTGTAATTATTAAAACGGCATTCCACCGCCGCCACCCATCATCCCTTTAAGACCTTTGGGACCCATTTTCTGCATCTTTTTCATCATTTTTTGGGCTTCGGTAAAACGCTTTAGTAACTGATTAACGTCCTGAATACGGGTTCCACTACCGTTGGCTATACGCAATCGGCGCGATCCATTGATCAGCTTATGATTACGCCGCTCTTTGGGTGTCATGGAGGAGATGATCGCTTCGATGCGTTTCAGCTCCTTATCGGGCAGCTGCATATTGCCCGCCTTTTTCATCGCCTTACTGGCACCGGGGATCATTTTAAGCAACGATTCCATGGAACCCATTTTTTTCACCATCTGTAACTGATCACGAAACGACTCCAGAGTGAAGCCATCTTTACGCATAACAGCTTCTATCTTATCCGCTTCATCCTTATCGATGGCAGCTTCCGCTTTTTCGATCAGCGACAACATATCGCCCATGCCAAGGATACGTTGCGCCATGCGGTCGGGGTGGAACACCTCAATGGCATCCATCTTTTCACCCATACCGACAAACTTTATCGGCTTACTGGTAACGGCACGAATCGATAACGCAGCACCGCCACGAGCATCACCATCAAGCTTGGTCAGGATAACACCAGTGATATTCAGCTTCCCATCGAAACTTTTAACCACATTGACGGCATCTTGACCGGTCATGGCATCAGCTACAAACAGAATTTCACGCGGCTGAACAGCTTCATCAATCTGCACCAACTCTTCCATCAACTCAGTATCAACATGCAAGCGACCGGCGGTATCCAGAATCAAGGTATCGTGACCATTGAGACGGGCATACTCTTTAGCTTGCTTGCAAATCTCGACAGGATTATCACCCGGTTGACTATCAAACACCGCAACATCCAGTTGACGACCAAGTATTTTTAGCTGCTCTATCGCTGCTGGTCGGTAGACATCGGCAGGGACAAGAAGAGGATCTCGCTTTTCACGGCGCAGTTTAAGCGCCAGTTTGCCACAGGTGGTGGTTTTACCCGAGCCCTGCAGGCCGCAAAGCATGATGGGCACAGGAGGTTCGGCATCGAAGTCGAGATCAGCATCATCGCCCTCCCCCATCAGCTTACCTAACTCGTCGCGAACAATTTTAATCACTTGTTGCGCCGGAGTCAAACTCTTCATAACTTCGACACCAACAGCTCTGGCACCTACAGCCGCAACAAAGTCCTTAACCACTTTAAAGTTAACATCGGCCTCTAGCAATACCAGACGCACTTCTCGCATTGCTTCAGTAATATGCGTTTCAGTCAGTCGCCCTTTTCCGCTAAGTTTTTTAAAAACGGCATCAAATTTATCGGTCAGGTTGTCAAACATGAAAATCCCTGCGTCTTGAAAATTATAAATAAGCGAATATAGTGAGCGCCCTCACCATTGTCAAGAAAATTCCCTAATTAATTCAAACCCGCTACGACACCGACCACCCAAGCGATAAACCAAAAACGGCATTAAGTTCTCCGATTTCAGCGTTTCGATTATGCCATCATAATCATCACGTTCAAAACGTAACACCATGCCGCAATCCGCCGAAATTGCCCGTGGCACCGGCATCAGCAAAATATCGTAGCTCAATTGCAAACTCAGCTCAGCAAGCATCACCCGATGTATAGAGTTAAAAACAATTAGCAAATGATTGTTATCGATCATTTTCATTATGTTGATCCCTTAATTGACAGCCACGCAACAAGTGGTTATGGTGTTTGATTAGCAATGTGCTACATATTGTAATTATCAAAACAGGAAACATACTTATTATTTTGATTACCAACAATTTCGACCTCACCATCCTACTTGCATTTGCCTTACTCGCCAATATCCCGCTGGGGTATCTGCGTCAAGGGATAAAAAAACGTTCACCATTGTGGTTTCTTTATGTCCACCTGTCGATCCCTTTTATCATTGCACTGCGTATCTACTTTGGCTTCAACTGGCAGATAATTCCGCTCACCATCAGTAGTGCAGTGATTGGACAATTGGTCGGCGGATTTATATGTAAACGAATGCAACGAGGATAACTCGCCATGGCACACCGCAGTCGCAGCAAAGATTCCCTAAAAACTACCCGCAGCCTCGTTCAAGGACTCCTTGGCAATCTGGGCATCTCCAACAAGATTGAACAACACCGAATATGGGCGGTGTGGGAAGAAGCTGTCGGTAAACAGGTAGCCCAATATGCCACCCCCGCCCGTATTCGCAACAACGTGCTGGAAATAAAGGTTATTCACCCCGTCTGGATGCAACAACTACAACTGCTGAAACCGCGACTTCTTCAACAAATCAATGCCCATCTAGGCGATACACCCATTACCGATCTTTATTTAAGACGGGGACAAATCAAAAAAGAACCCCTTATTGTTGCAGAACCAACTGCGCCACTACCTGAACTTGATGCCCAGGAACTGAACCGCATCCACCAGCTCACCAATCAGGTTCAAGATGATGAGGTACGTAGCGCCATAGAAGAATTACTCCAAAAACAACGCCGACTCGATAAACGTGATAAATCCTGACATCGTCAACCAGAAGCTCAACGATACATCGCCGCCACTTCGTCACTATAATTATCACCCTCATACACAAAGAGCGGCGCTTCCATCACTATTCCCGGGCGTCCAAGCTTACGCCCTTCGACCAACACCAACTGCGCTTCACTATCAATGCGGCTATGAATCATGCGAATCCGTTTTGGCTCAATGCGAGCGTCACGCATCCCTGCCAGAATATCTACCAAGCGCTCAGCGAGGTGAATCATACTCAGCGACCCTCCTTGACGCAACAATGCACTACCCGTTGCCAAAAAATCGTTAAGTCCGCCGGAAAGTTCATGCCGCGACCGAGCACGCTCATCCCCGCATGAGCGCTGCCCAGATGCCAGAGTGCGAAAAGGTGGATTTGACACCACTCGATCAAACAGTCCTAAGCTGTTCTCGGTTAACTCGCGCAAATCGCCCTGGTGAATCTCAATCCGCGATTCAAGACCATTCAGCACAACATTACGCCGCGCCCGATCAACTTGTGCGCCCTGAAGCTCAATACCGACAATCTGCTGCGCCGCCGTCCAGCGTGCCAACAATAAGGAGATGATCCCACCGCCGCAACCAAGATCAATTACGCGATCACCGTCGCCTATAGAAACAAAATCCGCCAACAACACTGGATCGACAGAAAACCGATACCCGCATTGGTGCTGAATCAAGCGCAACGCCCCACCCTTCAAGGTATCGAGGGATTCATCCGGCAACAGCACATAGTCAGATTCATTTTTGGGCATACAGATTGCCATCAATACGACTCCCATAAAAAAGGAGAGCACCAAGGCTCTCCTTTATGTTTTGATATTGCCTATGCACAGACGTTGCATGTGTACAGACGTTGCATGCAACGTCTCTACGAACCGTAGGAATGCAATCCTGCCAACAACAAGTTAACCCCGAGGTAACAGAAAATCGTCGCAGCAAAACCTATAATAGACAAAATAGCCGCTTTACGACCAGCCCAGCCACGAGTTATTCGCGCATGAAGAAACGCTGCATAGATAAACCAAACGATGAGACTCCACGTCTCTTTAGGATCCCAACTCCAATAAGTACCCCACGCATAATTCGCCCAGGCAGCACCGGTGATAATCCCCAATGACAACAAAGGGAATCCAATCATAATCGCTTTATAGTTCAAGTCATCGAGAATCTTGGCGCTAGGAAAGGTTCCAACGATACCACCAACTTGGTTTTCATCGGCACGATCCTCCTTACGAACCTTGATGAGATACATGATCGATATCCCGCAGGCAACAGCAAAGGCTGCATAACCAAGAAAGCAGGTTATAACATGGTAGGTCAGCCAATTACTCTGCAATGCCGGAATCAGAGGTGCAATAGTAGCATCCAAACGTAGCTGCGCCCAAGTCATGGCCAAAAAAGCAAACGGGAGCACAAAAGCACCAACCGATCTCTGCTTATACATTAAGTCGATAAGGAGATAGATCAGCAGAATCGTCCACGAAAAGAACACCACAGACTCATACAAATTAGATAATGGCGCATACCCCGCACCACCGGGAATTTGATACGTTTCATACCAACGCAAGCCAATAGCAAAGGTTTGCACTACAAAACCGACAAAGGCGAACACCGTCGCCAACTTAGCCACAATCGCACTGCGTGTCGCAATAAAAGCGATGAACAAAATCATGGCGGCAAAATAGCCGATGGTAACAAAATTAAATAACTGACCACTACTCATAATGATATACCCTCCGCGTGAGAACTAATTACTTGCCAGTGACTCACGAAACTTGTTTTTTAATTCATCGAAGTAAAGCTCAAAACCCGGTTGGTTGCGGTGTGCTGAACCAATTAGGCGCACGCCAACTTTGCCACGTTTTTCACTTAACACCACCCAAATCCGCCTATGCGACAAGAAAAAGGCTACCAGGCTACCCAAAACCATCAGAAAACAACCCAGCCAGACAACCCACACTCCCGGGTCCTTGGTCACTTGCAAACCGGTGTAATAGAGCTGATCAAAGTCTACCAAGGTGAAGATGTAATCGCCTTTACGCTCTTCATCAAAGTTCGGAAAGTTTTTAAAAATAGTAACGATATGTGCCTCGCCGCCCTTTGCCAACACTTCAAGGCGAGCTGCCGGACCAAAGTTACGAAAACTAGCCGCAAAGTCCGCTACGCGCACCCTGTCACCATTAGGCAATTCAACCTGTTGTCCGCGCTTGAGAGAAAAGGCATCAACCTTATCTTCGCCACGCATCTTCACCTTGATTGACACCACCTCGTCCCCGGCGGAGCCATAGTTGGACTGATAAAAGGTGAGCCCTTTATAGGACAATGGATCATTGACAACAATCGGTCGATGATCAACCGCCACCTCACCCTGATCGATCACGGTCAAGACACTACGGTACTCTTTAGGTCTCTGCGAGTTTCCGTAAAAACTGACCGAAAAATCCTCACAACGGACACTAAAACCAAGGGGCAACGGCGCTTGAACATTGCGCAACCAAATTTTATCAGTTGAGCCGCCCTCAGGGATATTGACATAACCCTTAAAACCATACACGTTGCCGATGATTGCCCCTAAAAAAATAATCAAAATCGACAAGTGGGTGATGTAGACGCCAAAGCGGGCATATTTCATTTTATCGGCGTACAGATATACCCCATCCTCATTTTTGGTTAATTGAGGAACGGTAAACTGCTCTGCCAAAAACTTCTCCATCCGCCCGGTCAGCTCTTTGATATCCCCTTTGACCAATTGTTCATCGACATTGGAAAAGGCTTTAAGCACTTGATCACTAGGTGCCAACATGGGATTATGCACCACATGCCACACCCGTGGGAACCGTTTGATGGAACAACAGATTAAATTAATACAAAATAAAACCAATAAGCCAATAAACCACGATGAATGATACATATCGAAACATTGTAGATTATCGAGAATACGATAGGTTTTTTCGCTAAAGACCTTCAAATATTCCTGACGAGAGAGATTCTGCTGAATAACTGTACCGATAATTGATGTCACAGCCAGTGAAATCAACGAAAAAATCGTTAATTTCAACGAACAGAAAAAATCCCAAATACTATTTAACACGCCACGTCCCATTGTACTCAAAGTCGTGTCTCCTTTATTTAATAATTACGCTGCTACAGACCATCTTCTGCCATACGTTGTTGCAGTTTGTCGCTTTTGGTTGCAACAGCAACAGCCATCTCTTCACGTGAAGCTTTCAGTTTAATAGCCAACGATCCATCACTGATTGCCAGCAATTGTACGGCAAAGATCCCGGCATTCTTAGCTCCGCCCTTACCAATCGCCATAGTTGCAACGGGGATACCGCCGGGCATCTGCACCGTTGCCAACAACGCATCCATCCCTTGCAAAGCTGAGCTGTCGATGGGGACACCAACAACCGGCAAGGTGGTTTCAGCAGCAACAACACCGGCAAGATGAGCTGCCGCACCGGCACCAACGATCAGCACTTTTATTCCGCGTTCGGCGGCTGTCGAAACATATTGCGCAGTACGCACCGGCGAACGGTGGGCACTGGAAACGATCATCTCGTACTGAACGCCAAAGGATTTAAGAATTTTAGCCGCTTCGGCCATTACGCCGTAGTCAGAATCACTGCCCATCATAATTGCCACGCGAGGTTGTTGTTCCATCGTTTGTTGTTCCTTTTGTGTAATTTATTACCTGACTAGCTATGCGTTCGCGGCCTGGGAGCCGCTCCTTTGATAATTGATAATGTAGTAGTCGCTCTCCAGAGCGCGAATGTTTAATTTATTAACGGTTGAGTGCTTTTTTACCAATATCGGTGCGCAATTGCGCCCCGTTCCAGCTAATTTGTGCAGCACCGGCATAGGCTTTTTTGATGGCAGCCTCTACATCATCACCCCAACCGGTAACACCGAGAACACGGCCACCGGCGGTAACAATGTTGCCACCCTCTGCCGCCGTTCCGGCATGAAATACCCGCACCCCATCTATGGCGTTAGCGGCATCAATGCCGCTGATCACATCACCCTTGCCATAACTGGCTGGATAACCTCCGGCAGCCATCACCACACATACCGAGGCGCGGTCGTACCACTCCAAGGCTGACGTCTTCAACTCACCACGGGCGCAATCAAGCAACACCGGCACAACGTCAGATTTCATCCTCAATAATAACGGTTGCGCTTCGGGATCACCAAAACGGGCGTTAAATTCCAATACCTTGAAATCATCATTTTCGATCATCAAACCGATAAATAAAATACCACAATAGGGGCAACCTTCTGCCGCCATTCCATCAATTGTAGGTTGCACCACCTCGGCGACAATACGCTCATACAAGCTGTCGGTAACAACCGGAGCAGGAGAATATGCCCCCATACCACCGGTATTTGGCCCCTTGTCGCCATCAAAAATTTGCTTATGATCTTGCGCCGAGGCCAGCGGCAGAATATTTTTGCCATCGGTGAAAGCAAAGAATGACGCTTCCTCACCGGTTAAAAACTCTTCGATCACCACCGAATCACCGGCATCACCGAAGGTCTTACGCACCAGAATATCGTCGATGGCATCAATGGCTTCCTGCTCAGTTTGCGCCAGAATAACCCCTTTACCCGCAGCTAAACCGTCAACCTTGACCACGATAGGAGCGCCCTGCTCACGAATGTAAGCCACAGCAGCATCACGATCGCTAAACGATGCATAGGCTGCGGTAACAATGTTGTATTTTGCCATCAGGTCTTTGGAAAAGCTCTTGCTCCCTTCGAGCTGAGCCGCTGCCTTGTCGGGGCCAAATATTGCCAGGCCTTCCGACTTAAACAAATCAGCTATCCCCATGGTCAATGGCAATTCCGGCCCAACAACGGTCAATTCTACGCCGTTATTCTTGGCGAAATCACACAATCCGGCAATATCATCAACAGCCAAAGCGATATTTTCTGCGTGTTCGGCAGTACCGGGATTGCCCGGCGCACAATATATTTTTTCCACTAATGGCGATTGAGCGATTTTCCAGACCAGAGCGTGTTCACGCCCACCACCACCTATGATCAATACGTTCATAACAACATCCTTTGTTGATATTGGTGTAACTATTCAGCACCAATGTTGACAAGCTGGTGACGCCCATGGAAAGGGTATCTGTCGCCCGGATGGCGACAGTTAAGTACCCATGGATGGGCTTGACGTCCCTTGGAATGGGCGTTGCCAACTTGTCGGCTAAATAATCACATATTGATAAACTATCCAGCGCCCACCAGTATGAGAAATCTAGCTATAATCGATCCGACATAACAGCGTCTAACGACCGCCATCAAGAGGGTCATTTGCACAGTTCGGACATGCCATCATGCTAATGACGGAAATGGCGCATCGAAGTAAATACCATTGCGATACCATGTTCATCAGCAGCAGCAATCACCTCTTCATCGCGAATAGAACCACCCGGCTGAATCACTGCAGTGATCCCCGCAGCAGCGGCGCTGTCTAAACCATCACGAAACGGGAAGAAGGCATCGGAAGCCATCACCGAACCAGGAACATCCAGACCGGCATGCTCGGCTTTAATCCCGGCAATACGCGCTGAATTCACCCGGCTCATCTGTCCGGCACCCACACCGATGGTCATCGCATCCCTGCCATAAACAATTGCATTCGACTTGACAAACTTGGACACCCGCCACGTGAACAGCAAATCCTTCATCTCCTGATCCGTCGGTTGCCGCTTGGTCACCACCTTTAGCTCTTCATACAGAGACTGGTCGGTATCCTGTACCAGCAAACCACCATTTACCCGCTTGTACTCAAAACGATCGGTAACCTGAGCATCCCACTGACCACATTCCAACAGGCGTACGTTTTTCTTAGCTTTTACAATTTCAACCGCTTCGGCACTCACCGTCGGCGCGATGATCACTTCGACAAACTGACGATCAACAATGGCCTGCGCTGTTTTGCCATCCAACTCACGATTAAAGGCGATAATCCCGCCAAACGAAGATTCAGGGTCGGTGCTAAACGCCCGCTCATAAGCGGCAAAAATAGTCTCATCGACGGCGACACCACAGGGATTGGCGTGTTTAACAATCACACATGCCGCACCTTCACTAAACTGCTTAATACACTCCAAAGCAGCATCGGTATCACCGATATTATTATATGATAGCGCCTTGCCCTGTAGCTGCTTAGCCGTAGCGATACAGGTTTCACTGACATTTTTTTCGACATAAAATGCTGCTTTTTGGTGCGGATTTTCACCGTAACGCATCACCTGGCTCTGATGAAATTGGAGACTGAGCGCCGACGGGAAATCATCGACCTCATCACCAGTGCGACTACCTAACCAGTTAGAGATAGCGCCATCGTAAGCTGCGGTATGCTGATACACCTTGACTGCAAGGTTAAAGTTGGTCTTTTCGCCCACCGCGCCGGCACTATTCTTCATTTCAGCCAGAACCGGGGCGTAGTCATTACAATCGACCACAACGGTAACAAAACGATTATTTTTTGCCGCACTACGCAGCATAGTCGGACCACCGATATCGATATTTTCGATCGCATCCATCAGAGTACAATCCGGCGTGGCAACCGTCGCCTCAAAAGGATACAGATTCACCACCACCATATCGATGGGTTCAATATCATGCTGCGCCATCTTAGCCACATGCTCAGGATTATCCCGCAGACCGAGCAAGCCACCGTGAACCTTGGGATGAAGTGTTTTAACCCGTCCATCGAGCATCTCGGGATAGCCGGTATAATCGGAAACATCAACAACAGCAACACCCTCCTTACGTAATAGACTAGCAGTTCCACCCGTAGAGAGGATCTCCACCCCGTAAGAACTCAATTCGCGAGCAAACTCAACAATACCGGTTTTATCCGAAACACTTACCAGAGCACGTTTAATGACGGCCATTTTTTCACCTTTCACATTGCGTAGGAATGGTCTTTTATAGATCGACCACGATTATTAATTATCATATTTTATAACTGATTTGGGTTTTTACAAACATTCCTGACTAGCAGCGCGGGATTGCTTCGCAGCTCCAAACATTCGCGCCCTTGAGAGCGTCACCAACATTATCAATTATCAAAAGAGCGGCTTCCAAGCCGCGAACACATAGCTAATCAGGTAAATAAATATTTTTACGCTGCCCCCCTGTCTGACACAAGAAAAATCAGGAAAGATCGGGAAAATTGAGCGCGGCAACAAATGCTTGTTCAAAATGGGGCGTACCCGACAGCGGATAAGGATGAAGGGATTCGGCCAAACGCTGAACGTCACCATCCCCATCATCACCCTGCATTAAATAACGCCCCAGACCGGCAATCACACCACCGTCATAAAATATGACCTTTTCTATCATATTTAACGGCAACATCGCAACGCTTTTTAGCACATCGCGACCCATCGAAAAACCCAGAGCGCCGGTAACAATAGCGCAGTCCAAATCTTCAGCAGTCATATTAGCTCGCGCAAGCAGGCATTGAGCCCCGGCATATACCGCCCCTTTTGCCAATTGAAATTGGCGAATGTCATTCTGCGTCAACTGCAACAACGTTTTTGCATCACGGTATAAACATAGGGTTCGCCCTTGATCATCATGCCCCAGATAACGCGACAGGTTGGTAGCAACATCGTCGGCATCGACAATAGTACCAGTAGTATCGATCAAGCCACCATCCAAAGAGGCAGCGATTGCCTCAACCAGCCCACTACCGCATAATCCGCGTGGCAATCCGTCACCGCGTACCTGAAGTTGCAAGCGATCTTGTTCCAACTTCACCCCCGTCACCGCACCGGTAGTCGCCACCATGCCACAAGCGATATTGCCCCCCTCAAAAGCCGGACCTGCAGCAACAGAGGTCACCCACCATTGTTCACCATTGTACACAGCCATCTCACCATTGGTGCCTACATCGACAAAAAATGTACCCGGAGCACAATCGGCAAAAGCATACAGCACCGCGACGAGATCACCACCGACGTAGCCACTGACGAGGGGAAATAAAAACAGCGGCACCGGCAACATCTCAAGATGCAACCATGCCGCCGCCTTGGATACTGGACGATGGGGAGGATAGAGGAGATTTTCAACGGGCAATCCCTGCAACAAACAACTAATGGCAGGATTCCCAGCAGCGCCAGCGCGGACGATATCCTGCCTGTGCGCTTGGCACTGTTCCAACATCAGCGTCACTAAATCATCGATGCCGCGATATAGCGCCTGCTGCAAAGCCTCACCGTCACCGGCAACGGCTGCCTCCATGCGCCGCAACACATCGGCACCGAAGCAGCCCTGTGGATTAAACAAAGTGGCTTCTGCACACACTTCGCCATCAACTGTCAATAATCGTCCCGACAGGGTGGTGGTACCAAGATCGAGTGCCAGCAATAATTTCTGCGCCATCTTTCACCTCCAGTGATCAATCAGGCATCCTCTTCCCCGCCACGATAATAACGGGGAACGCGCTTACTGATTTGACAAAATACCTCGTACGATATAGTCCCGATTTGATCGGCCCACTGCTCGGCCAGGACACACTCTCCGCCGTCACAACCGAGCAAAGTCACTTTATCACCTGCCACCACACCGGCAACATCGGTGACATCAAGCAGCGTCCAATCCATACATACGCTCCCGACGACAGGCACGCGTTGCCCTCGAACCAGCACTGTACCGATATTGGACAGAAGTCGATTATAGCCATCGGCATAACCAACGGGGATAGCGGCAATAATGGTTGGTCGCTTAGTGACAAAATGGAGACCATATGAGACACCACTACCAACGGGTAGATGTTTTAGATGAGCAATTTCGCTGCAAAAACTCATCACCGGTTGCAATGGCAGAGTCTGTTCACATAAAGGCTGTCCACCATATAACGCAATACCGGGGCGCACCAAATTACAACCAACGATATCAGCATCAAGCGTAGCGTCTAACGTGGCTGCGCTGTTGGCGGCATGGATATAACGCGGGGAAAAGCCGGCAGCACGCACCTGTTTAACACAGCGCAAAAACAGCTCTAGCTGCTGGCGAGTATAGGGATGCTGTGGCACATCGGCTACGGCAAAATGACTCATCACCCCATCGAGCACCAGATGGGGGCACTGACGCAGCAGCTGTAAAATTTCGCTCAGATCTGCGGGCAACACCCCCAGACGCCCCATCCCGCTATCCACCTTTAAGTGGCAGTGGCATATCCGGTCAAGATCACGTGCAGCAGCCTCTAGGCGACGAACATGTTCCACATCAAAGACACACACCTGCAAATCGTTAGCGATAAGGACATCCTCTTGTCCAGACCAAGGACCACCGAGCATAAGAATTGGCAGAGTAATACCGGCAGCACGAAGCTCCAAGCCCTCTTCCGCTATCGCCACCCCAAACATATCTGTCCCCAGCCGCTGCAGCACCCGTGCAATCTCTACGGCACCATGACCATAGGCATCGGCCTTAACCACCGCAAGAATTTCACACGAATCCGTCAGGTGTTGCCGGATCAGCTGATAATTATGCCGCAAAGCCACAAGATCAATTTCCACATGGGTAGGTCGGTGTGCATACATAGGCAAAAACAAATGCTTTTTATTATTGAGGTCGAATTACAAATAGATGAAGGACAAAATCCATAAAAAAAGGCCGCTAAAGCGACCTTTTGGTTACATAGTGACCCTTATTTAGCATGGAGAATATCGACTGTAAAGACGTTTCCTGCGACGAACAGACTTATTGAAACAACCACTTTTCCTGAACCTCGTCTACAGACAACGGTTTGCTGAAATAAAACCCCTGCACCACATCACAATTACTCTCGTGAACAATGCCATACTGCCCCTCAGTCTCCACCCCTTCTACTGTCACTTCCAGATCAAGCCGCTTAGCCATACCAATGGTGGCCTCGAGGGTGTCCTATAGAGCAGTTTATCATCTACGTCCCCCCAGACCATGCCGATTAAGACAGAGGGCTTCCTGGATTTAGTATCTTAGGCAGATACCAAGGCTACTCCTAAAGGTTATTATTTCGCCTTTGTGAAGCAATGGAGTCGACCCCATTGCTTTCTTTCTGACCTTCCATAGGAACGGAGTTGTCGTACAGGGTTTCCGGTGCTATATCCAGATCTCCAGGCCAACAAGCGGTACCATAATTGACATGAACACCGTAAAAGGATGTTGTCTCCTTGAGTCGGTCGAATGGTTTTTTCTCTAGATAGGGAGCAAAATCAAAGAGTCGAATTTCACCATTCTCAAATTCAAGTTCCAGCATATATTCGGGTTTTACCTTAACACTTACAACGTCGAGTAATGTCTCCATTTTGTACCTCCTACTGTAGTGGCGCAATTCGGAATGGCGCTTCGCCATTAGTCACTAACTCCCAATTGGCCAAAAGCTCATCCCGATGCAGCTCCACCCACGCTTGAACTAACTTCAACTGCTTACCCGGAATGGCTCCAGCAAGCACACGCCCGTCATCTATCGCGATTGAAGCTTTTGATCCCTGATAACGCACATGGAGGTGAGGAGTATGATGGCGCTTATTATCTTCATAAAACAAGGTCACCAAAATACCGTAGAACATACTGATAGTTGGCATATTTTCTCCGTCGTTCAATTTCTGAGAAATTAGTCTTTTATCTACGTAGGTAAAAGAAACCAGCGTTTCCTTCGCCCTGCAATCTTGCTCAGCATCTAATACTGATTAGTATGCCGTATAAGAGATCTTACGTCAACTTTATGGTTGTCCTATAAACTACTTTGTGGGTGTCCCATAGTATCCATAGTATCCAGACTAATCTGCGGCTGATATTCGATAAAAAAACTCGTCATTATTCAAAGCACGGCGCATATTCGCTTCCATATCCATGCGAGACAACGCTTCGGCATTCATCTGTGCCGAGTAGAACTTGAAGGTGTTACCACCGGCCTCTTTAGCCGCATACATAGCCATATCGGCACAACGCAACAGGTCTGCAGGCTGATCACCATCATCGGGATAAAGGGCAATACCGATACTGGTGGAACTAAACACTTCGCGAACACTCAGATCAAATGGCTGAGATAAGGAGGAAAGAATTTTTGTCGCAATCTTGGGCAAGTTACCATCGGCACGATAATCGGAAAGAATAATAACAAACTCATCCCCACCCAAACGCGCCACAGTGTCATTTTCGCGTAGGCATTCATTCAAACGATTTGCCGCTTGACGCAGCATCTCATCTCCAACGGCATGGCCAAGAGTATCGTTCACCGTCTTAAAACGATCTAGATCAAGAAACATTAAAGCAAAAGTTCCCTTACGACGATTAGCATGCGCCAAAACACGTTCCAGACGATCCTTGAACAAACTTCTATTCGGCAGATGGGTCAAGCTATCGTAATAAGCCAATTCGCGAATGCGCAGTTCTGCTTCCTTGCGGCGAGTGATATCCTGAATAACTGGAACCGTGTAAAGTGGATTTCCTTCGGCGTCAAAAAACCACGTTGATGACAGTTGCGCCCAAAACACACTGCCGTCCTTGTGCAGATAACGCTTTTCACAGATTATCGCCCGTGAACGACTGGCCTGTTCGATATTACGCCGGGAGAGAGTCTCTTCAATATCATCTGGATGGGTAACATCGGTGATCTTGAGTTGCAACAATTCATCTTCGGTGTAACCGAGAAAATGGCAAAAAGCCGGGTTAGCCTGTAGAAAATGACCATCAGGAGCCAACATGGCAATGCCGGCAACGGACGACCTGAAAATTGTCCGAAAGCGCTCTTCGGAGGCAATTAGAGCCTGCTCAGTCTTTTTACGCGCAGTAATATCGCGAAAGAAGCCCTGAATGCCGCAAGGTTCTCCATTTTCTATATACAGCGAAATACTCCCCTCGGCAATGAGCTAATGCCCAGAGTGCGTTTTATATTCAATCTCAAAATGGGGAACCGATTCGCCCGCCAGCAAAGTCTGTATTCGCCCCTGACACTTACCATGACAGTCATCACACAGCAGATCAAAAAAATTAAGCTCCAGTAGATCAGCGCCATTGTAACCCAGAGTTTTCTGCCACATACGATTGGCGTAGATCACCCGGCCATCGAAACCGACGACCTGAATCATATCATTGCTATTTTCTACCAGATCTGCGTATTCCACAGTCCACCCTCAAAAAAATATACCTACTGGACAAATCGTTCTTTAACAATAAAAAACGATCCGAGAATCTAATAAGCCAACATTCAAAACAATCACTCAAATACACCAACATGAAACAAACCACAAACAACTTCTCACTAATTATCCACCAATCTAATTAACATGGTCAACAGCTAAATATACAAAGTGCAATACACACCACCACCCAACATGCGAAAATTACGCTAATTTTTCATACAGCTTGTCACATAAAAGGTATTTTACCGCACCGCAATGGTATGCACTATCCATTCTGCCATTTTCCACCCAAGAAAGAACATTGACATGAGTTTGCGAATCCACTAGTCTCGCACTATCCATACTCAATTGAATGAACTAACGATTAAATAAGAGATGGCAGCTAGGGGAGTAATACACTGAGAGTTCTGATTTGCAGAGCGACCCTTAGAACCTGATCCGGATTATGCCGGCGTAGGGAAGCGAATCCACGACACTATCTAAGTGTTTTGACCGCGTCCGTTCCGGCAGCGGTTTTTTTATGACACCTACAATACACAACACAGCTCACAACAAGAATATCAACGGTCTGTACCTCATCACCGACGACAGCCCCCCAGAACTGCTTCATCAACGGGTAGCCACCGCACTGCGTGGTGGCGTGCGCATCGTTCAATACCGGGACAAAACGCGCTGCTCTACCGAAAAATACCACCTAGCCAAAAAGCTACAACAACTGTGCAAGCAGCATCACGCCCTGTTCATCATTAACGACAGCGTCGAGCTAGCGCAATACTGTCAGGCTGACGGTGTCCACCTCGGACAAAAAGATGGCAGCATCGCTCAGGCTCGTAAGTTATTAGGCGATCAAGCCATCATCGGCGTATCCACTCGCACTATAGAGATGGCACAATGCGCCGAACAACAGGGGGCAGATTATATTGGTGTCGGCAGTGTTTATCCCACGGGAACCAAACAAGATGCTGTACATATTGGGCTTTCCGGTTTAAAAGCTATCCGGCAAACAATCGAACTGCCCATTGTCGCCATCGGCGGCATCAACACCTATGGACTCTCTGGCGCAATCGAAGCAGGGGCCGATGCGGCGGCAGTCGTATCGGCGGTGATGGCCGATCCACAACCGGAAATAGCGGCACGAGAGCTGGCGCTGCAATTTCGTCGCCATATACCCCTGCCCCAAGGGCGAGTTCTTACCATTGCCGGTTCCGACAGTGGTGGCGGCGCGGGGATTCAGGCTGACATTAAAACTATCACCCTGCTCGGCAGCTATGCCAGCAGCGTCATCACCGCTCTTACCGCCCAAAACACCCTCGGCGTCAGTGCCATCCACGCCCCCGGCGCTGAGTTTGTACAACAACAACTTCGGGCAGTATTGAGCGATATCGGCACCGACGTCATTAAAACCGGCATGCTATATAGCGCTGAAATTATAGAAACCATCGCCGATACCCTGGAGGATGAGGGCGCACTATGCGTTATCGATCCGGTGATGATCGCCAAAGGTGGCTCCAATCTGCTGCAACAATCGGCCATCGACGCGTTCATCCGCCGCCTGTTGCCAAAAGCGTATCTGCTCACCCCGAATGTGCCCGAAGCGGAGGCATTGACCGGACTGAAAATCACCGATCTCGCCACTATGGAACTAGCCGCACGCCGACTACAACAGATGGGGGCGCGTAACGTCCTACTCAAAGGGGGACATTTAGCCGGAGATCCTATCGATCTACTGTTACAGGGAACACAGTGCCACCACTTTGCCGGTAAGCGTATCGACAGCGTGCATACCCACGGCACCGGCTGCACCACCGCCTCGGTGATCGCCACCCTGTTGGCTCAGGGCTACCCCCTGCATCAAGCGGTACAACACGGCAAACAATTTATCACTCAAGCCATCCGCAACGCACCGCACCTCGGCAGCGGCCATGGTCCAATCAATCATTACACTGCTGCACTTACCATTGTCGACCAACATTCAACGGTCGCAACCAATAAGGACTAACAATCATGACGTTAATGGAAGCCGCCCGCCAGGGGATCATTACCGATACGCTCCGCCAAGCTGCTGAAGTAGAAGGGGTCGATGCCGAATGGCTCCGCGCTCGCGTTGCCGAGGGCACTGCCTGTATCTGTCAAAACGTAAAACGCAAAAACGGCATTCCGCTGGTCGTTGGCAAAGGGATGAAAACTAAGGTTAACGCCAACATCGGCACCAGTAAAGACGATACCAGCATCGACAACGAGATGGAAAAAGCCCGCGTCGCCGTAGCGGCCGGAGCACATGCCCTGATGGATCTATCCACCGGTGGTCCCATCGATGAGATTCGCGCCGCTATTATTGCCGAAACCGACGCCTGCATCGGCACTGTTCCACTCTATCAAGCGGCGGTAGATACCATCGCCAAAAAGAAAAAAGCGATGGTGCAGATGACCGTTGAAGAAATCTTCGACGGCATCAAAAAACACCTCGACGACGGCGTTGACTTTATCACCGTTCACTGCGGTGTCACCCAGCTGACCCTAGACCGCATGGATCAAGAGGGCCGCGTCATGGATGTTGTTTCGCGCGGCGGCTCCTTTACCGCCAAGTGGATGGCCTACAACAGAGCCGAAAACCCGCTGTACGAGTATTATGACCGCTTACTGGAACTGGTTCGCCCTTACGATGCGGTACTGTCTCTAGGCGACGGGTTTCGCCCAGGTTGCCTACACGATGCTACCGACCGCGCTCAAATTCAGGAATTGCTCATCCTCGGCGAGTTGACCAATCGCGCCTGGGATGCCGGTATTCAGGTAATGATCGAAGGCCCCGGCCACGTACCACTAGATCAAGTTAAAACTAATATTGAGCTACAAAAACAACTCTGCCACGGCGCACCGTTCTATGTCCTAGGCCCTCTTATCACCGACCTCGGTGCCGGTCACGACCACATCACCTGCGCCATAGGTGGTGCCATAGCCGCCTCAGCCGGAGCCGACTTCTTGTGTTACGTCACCCCCAGCGAACATCTGTGCTTGCCTAACGTACAAGACGTCCATGATGGTGTCATCGCCAGCCTCATCGCTGCCCATGCCGCCGATATCGTTAAACAAGTACCCGGAGCTATCGCAAAAGACCACGCCATGGCTCAGGCACGTAAAGACCTGGATTGGGAAAAACAGTTTGAACTGGCCATCGACTCGCCCAGAGCCCGTGAACGGCGCGGATCGAATGACGCGGCTGATGAACATGGAGCTTGCACCATGTGTGGCGATCTATGCGCCGTTAAGGTGATGGACGACCGCCGCGACGAATTGGACAAGAAGTAGTAAAATACAAACAGCGCGGTCTCCGATAATGGCGACCGCGCTTTTCATATCTATTCACGCTATTAAAACATCCTACTGCTGATAATCACTCCGCGTTTTCTCAACCTGCTCGGCATAGTAAGCCAACACCGCTCGCCGCGACAACATATACAACACCACATCGGTATGTAGAGAATCAACCACGGGAATCTCTTCAAGATTACGTGCGGTGATCTTTTTCATTACCTCGGTCAGATGATCCTGAGGTGTGGCATAGATAACCTGAGTTGTAGCGATATCACCGGCAACCACCAGCCCCGGCGGAATATCCTCATTGAGGATGCGGCGAATATCGTTGATAGAAAATATCCCAACCATCTTCTGCTGCGGATTGACCACTGGGAAATAGGCCGTTTTAGCCTCAGAAATTATCTGCAACACATCCGGAAGAGTCATTTCGGCGGGAATCAGGGTTGGCTTACGCCCTTTGTCAGCCAATTCGTTTACGCTAATCCCTGCAAGCACATCAATAACAAAATCACCGTAATGGGCAGGCGAATCGAAGCGACCGGTCACTTGCTTTTCGTAAATGCTGTTACGCCGCATGGCAATCATCGCCACCACACACACCAGCATCAGCGGCGCTAACAAGCCATAATTACCACTCAACTCACTAACCATAATCAATGTAGCGATGGGCGCATTGGCTACCCCGGCAAAAAAACCGGCCATCCCGATCAACACATAGGCTTGCGGATCTTGAGTCAGAGCCGGAAACAACAGCTCTGCGGTTGCGCCAAAGGCACCACCAAGCATGGCACCAATCACCAAACTGGGGGCAAACACACCGCCCGACCCACCGGAAGAGATGGTCAAACTGGTAGCTAAAATTTTTGCCAAGGCTATTACCAGCATTACCCACAGGGCAACATTACCATCCAGAGCCGCCTGCACCCAACCATAGCCGGAACCCAACACCTGCGGAATTGCCATCGCCAGCACACCAAGCAGTAAGCCGCCAATTGCAGGTTTAAGCCAATTGGGTAGCGCTATTTTTTTAAACAGATCGCGCATACCATAAAACATTTTTACATAGCCAACCCCTAGCAAGGCGCACACAACCCCCAACAAGAGAAAAAGTATCATCTCACTGGGCTGCTCAAAATGAAAATGGGGGGTCGCCAGCAGCGGTTCCCAACCGGTCACAGCGCCAAATAAAGAATAAGCCACTATCGACGCAATAATGCACGGTATCAGCCCTTCATGCTCAAACTCAGGATCACGATACAAAACTTCGACAGCAAACAAGGCACCGCCTAAAGGGGAGCGAAAGGTCGCGCCGATTCCACCGGCCATACCGGCCAACAGCAATATCCGCCGATCTGCGACACTCAAACCCAACCGCGTTGCCACAAAAGAACCAAACCCAGCTCCGATCTGGGCAATAGGTCCCTCGCGCCCGGCACTGCCTCCGGTGCCAATAGTGACAATCGAGGCAAAGGTTTTGACAATGGGAACACGGCCACGAATCACCCCGCCACACTGATGAAACGCGTCAATAGCGCCATCGGTTCCGTGCCCTTCGGCCTCCGGCGCATAGGTATAAACCAACCAACCACTGAATAAACCACCAAGCATGGGCAACAGATAAAGATACCAACAGGTATCCATCGTCAAACTATCGATAAAAAACGCACCATCGGTAGAAGCTACCCCTTCCATAGGCGGATGGTAATTACCAATATTGTGCAACATCATGTGATCGACGGCATTGGTGGCATAGAAAAAAAATAGTGCACCAGCCCCGGCGACAACACCCACCAGAGCGGATAAAATCAACAAGCGAAAGCCAGAAACACCCAACCATCTTCGCCACACTCTTATTCGAGCAGCAATACGCATAAAAATAAAATCCTATAAAAAAATAATGTCCGCACCACAAATCTAAGCATTAGAGCAGATCACCATTTTAAGAACAATGTTTTTCTGGCTAAAGAAATAAATGACTCAAAACAAACAAGATGACTAAAAA
>JAYEOA010000017.1:0-23615 GCA_034722515.1 Thermodesulfobacteriota bacterium
TTTTTACCCGTCTCTATCCCGCCGGTAAACGAGATCAGATCCACATCATGGCTTTCTGCCAATTCGGCTCCGGTCTCTGAACCGACGCCCAGAATGGTGTTGATTACACCGGCAGGAAACCCTGCTTCTTCGGCCAGCTCGGTCACCTTGATCGTAGTCATAGGAGTAATTTCGCTAGGCTTCATAACTACGCTACAACCGGCCACTAGCGCAGGAGCCAACTTCCACGCAGCCTGCAGCAAGGGATAATTCCACGGAGATATTTGCCCACAGACACCCACCGGTTCACGTACAACAGTACTACTGGTTCCGGACACGGGTGAAGCAATAACCTCGCCGGCATCCTTGTCGGCAAGACCGGCATAATAAAGAAATATTCCGGCGATATCGTCCATATCCCAGCGGCTTTCTTCCATGGTTTTACCTGTATCCAAACTCTCTAGTTCAGCTAGCTCTTCCCGGTCGCGCTCAATCAAGCGTGCCAGTTTATACACCAGATTGCCGCGCTCACTGGCGGGGCGAGTTGCCCATTCTCCCTCATCAAAAGCCCGTCGTGCTGCCGTGATTGCCTTTTTAGCATCATTTCTGTTTCCCTCTGCCGCTACTGCAATGACACTGGAATCAAAAGGATTGATTATTTCCCGGGTTTGCCCGGATACAGAATCTACCCAAGTACCATCAATATACATCTGCAATTTTCTACTCATACCTAAATCCTTTACTTCTTGTGCTGGTAAAATTTTACGTCCGCAGGAGCTTCTGGCGCATTGCCAAGAATAATATCTGCGGCTTTTTCCGCAACCATCATCACTGGAGCATAGATGTTGCCATTAGTAATTGCCGGAAATACTGAAGCGTCAACTACACGCAGGTTTTCAACACCGTGAACCTTTAGCTCACTATCCACCACTGCCAAATCATCGTATCCCATTTTACAGGTGCAGCTAGGATGGTAGGCACTTTCCCCTTCCTTAGCGACAAAATCGAGAATCTCCTCGTCCGTTTCCACCTCGGCACCAGGTGCGAGTTCCTTGCCACGCAAGCCGTCAAAAGCCGACTGAGAAATAATGCTGCGTGAACAACGGATTGCCTCTACCCACTCGCGTCGCTCCTGCTCGGTGGACATATAGTTGAAAAAAATCTCTGGATATTGCTTCGGGTCAGAGGATTTGATCTTTACGTGCCCACGGACATCGGTATTCATCGGTCCAACATGCAGCTGAAAGCCGTGTCCTGTAGCCGGTGCGGAACCATCATAACGAATAGCGATGGGAAGAAAATGGAACTGCAGATTGGGGTAAGCAACCTTGTCATTGCCGCGAATGAAGCCACCGGCTTCAAAATGGTTTGTTGCGGCAGCACCTTTGCGACGGAATAGCCAGTCAAAACCAATCTTGGGCTGGTTGTACCACTGCAGCGCCGGATACATACTAACTGGTTGTTTACATGCGTACTGTACATATAATTCCAGATGATCCTGCAGGTTCTCCCCCACGCCGGGCAGATCGTTGACTACTTCGATGCCATGTTCCTGCAATTCCTTTCCATTGCCAATTCCAGATAACTGCAACAACTGCGGAGAGTTTATCGCCCCGCCACAGGATATTATTTCACTTGCGTAGACATAGTGAGTCTTGCCTCTGCGGGTATATTCAACCCCTACGGCCTTCTTACCTTCGAACAATATCTTGGTAGCCATGGCATGGCACTTTACTGTGAGATTCTCCCTATTTTTAACCGGATGGATATAAGCACGCGCTGCATTGTGACGGCGAGAACGGTAGATGTTCTGGTCAAACCGCCCCATCCCCTCTTGCTTATAACCATTTACATCTTCGGTCAAAGAATGACCAGCCTGCTGCGAAGCCTTGAAAAAAGCGTCGAACAGCGGATTATCACATTTTGCCGTACTAATATACAAAGGACCATTGGAACCGTGGTATTCATCTGCTCCCTTGAGTCTGGTTTCAAATTTGCGAAAATAAGGAAGGCAGTGAGCGTAATCCCAGTCCTCCAACCCCTTATTTTTCCCCCACTTTTCATAATCAGAAGCGTTGCCACGGATATAGATCATACCGTTGATACAACTTGACCCTCCCAAGACCTTACCGCGAGGCTGAGCGATACGACGGTTATGCATCTGCGGTTCCGGCGCAGAATCATAAAGCCAATTGTAGGTCTTGTCCGTCAACAAATATGTTAAAGCTGCGGGCATGTGGATACGAAAATCAAAGCGATAATCTGGTTTACCTGCTTCCAAAACCAGAACCTTATTCTCAGGGTTGGTACTCAGGCGATTTGCAAGAACGCTACCGGCGCTGCCACCGCCAACAATGATGTAATCATAGTGTTTCTTTTTCATTAAACCCTCCATGTGCTTGTTTTGTCAGGATATGCAGAAATTAAAACTGCAACTTTTTGTGTAACTACTCAGCACCTCTCAAGTTGGGTGCGTGATCCCCGTAGCAAGGGTATTTGTCGCCATGGACGGCGACAATAAGCCCCATGGATGGGCTCGTTGCGTCCCTTGATATGGGGATTGCGTGCCCATCACGCTGAATAGTTACCTTTTTATTTAAAGATTGCTCTGGTCAATACACTTATTAAGCATGGTGTAGTGCGCACCTATGGAAGCCAAGGCACGCAAAGGTTCACCGGCAGCGATCTGTTGAGCAGTTTCCAGCCAATTAGCTGCAGTAGCTCTGCGAAATTCCGGGTTTTCATACAAGGTATAATCGTAGGAACTGAAACCAAGTTGCATGGCACGCATGATCCACTCAAACACGGGATTACCAGTCATCTGCGCCAGCATAATATTTAATTCCCGATCCAGCTCACCCAGAACTTCCATATTCGAACTATCGTCATTGTTTTCTGCATGCACCAGCATCTCATTGAGACGGATGGTTTTCCCCAGCAACTCCTGCTTGCTTGCGACATCAGCGTGTGCAATGGCAAGTGTTGTGATCATACAATCCAGACTTTCACGAAATTCACTGATATGCTGTGGATCAATCTGATGCTGTTTTAGAAAAAGAGCCAGAGATTCACTAACATTGGTGACCTCAACCTGCTTGACGTAAGCACCGCCCTTCGCACCCTTGCGAATTTCGATCAATCCCTTTTGTTTCAAAGCTTTGATCGCCTCACGGATGACCCCGCGCCCGGTTTTGAACTGATTTTGCAACTCCCGTTCGCTCGGCAGACGTTCGCCCACAACTATCTTGTTGCTCAAAATCGCAGCTTCTATTTGCAAGGCTATATCCTCGCCTGCTCTGCCAACCTGAACTGGATGAAATATCTGTTCTTTAATCATTTTTATCCCCGCTACCGGTACTACCAAATTCCAACTTTGTACCTATTTTTACAAATAAAATGCTCAGATTTGGGTTTAACCTTTTAAATGGTACGACCAAACTAGCAACCAACATTCTTCCTGTCAACCTTTCTTCTAAAATTTTGGTCGCTATCCAGCATTATGGGGCATGTAGCCCCCCCCCCATCAGCCTATTGGTAAGTGTGGACAATGAAGAGGTATGTTGACAAAAAGTAACTACTCAGAATCTCTCAAGGTGGGTATGCGACCCCCCCATAGCAAGGGTATTTGTCACCATGGACAGCAACGAATAAGATTTAATTCAGGATGGGTCGCCACGTTTGAACACGGGAAGGAATTTAACTTAATGAGGTTGAATCGTAGATATGTGATTATTTTTAGCAGAATCGATTTCTTCTGGAAATTGCAATAGAAAGACCAGCAATATGCTGGTTTTTCTATTGCTAATAAGGAAAACGTATCAATAACGATAATGTTCCGGTTTATAGGGACCTTCAACCTGAATGTCCAGATAATCGGCTTGTTTCTTGGTCATCTGAGTCAAATTAGCACCCAATTTACCGAGATGCAATCTGGCCACTTTTTCATCGAGAATTTTCGGCAACACATACACCTCTTTGGCGTATTGATCATTATGTTGCCATAATT
Source organism: Thermodesulfobacteriota bacterium (assembly GCA_034722515.1). Lineage (GTDB taxonomy): Bacteria > Desulfobacterota > Desulfuromonadia > Desulfuromonadales > Desulfuromonadaceae > Desulfuromonas. The sequence goes on from JAYEOA010000017.1 coordinate 3,986, forward strand.
CCATCTGCGCCAATACCTGATTAGCAAAACTGGCACTCATCACGAAACTTGGATGACCGGTAGCACAACCTAGATTGACCAAGCGTCCACGGGCAAGCAGAGTAATCCGCTTTCCATCCGGCCACTCAATCTGATCAACCTGCGGTTTCACTTCATGTACGGTAAGGGTCGAATCAGTGAACAATGAATCGACCTGAATTTCTGAATCAAAGTGGCCGATATTGCACACAATCGATTCATGTTTCATCTGATCCATGTGAGCACGAGTGATCACATCGACATTGCCCGTCGTAGTTACGAAAATATCCCCCCACGCACAGGCATCATCCATATCCACCACATTGACCCCTTCCATACATGCTTGCAATGCACAGATCGGATCAATTTCGGTCACGGAAACCATGGCACCCATGCCACGAAACGCTTGGGCGCAGCCTTTACCAACATCACCGTATCCGAGTACGACACACTTTTTCCCGGCAATCATCACGTCCGTCGCCCGTTTGATACCATCTAAGAGAGATTCGCGGCAGCCGTACAAATTATCGAATTTACTTTTAGTTACCGAATCATTGACGTTAAAAGCGGGGAACATCAAGGTGTTATCCCGTGCCATCTGATAAAGGCGATGCACACCGGTAGTAGTTTCCTCGCTAACGCCAATCAAGTTTTTCGCTAGTTTACGCCAATAGCTACTATCCTCTTCGAGGGTACTATTCAACAATGTATCGATGATACGTATGTCCTCATGGTCAGTGCAAACATCTGGCATCACACCAGTTTTCTCAAACTCAATCTCGCGCTCCACACCACGATGCACCATCAACGTCGCATCACCACCATCATCGAGAATCATGGTTGGACCCTCGGCAAACGACAGCGTTTTCTTGGTATATTCCCAATAATCTTCGAGGGATTCCCCTTTAATAGCGAACACCGGCACACCGGTTTCTGCAATAGCTGCAGCCGCATGATCCTGAGTTGAATAGATATTACAACTCGCCCAACGCACATCAGCACCCAAATCAACAAGGGTTTCGATGAGGACGGCAGTCTGAATGGTCATATGCAATGACCCGGATATACGCGCTCCGGCAAGTGGTTTACCGGCACGATTCTCCTCACGCACCGCCATCAGCCCGGGCATTTCAGTTTCAGCGATGGTAATCTCCTGACGACCCCAACCGGCTAAACTCAAGTCTTTAACAATAGTCTCTTTGTGAACATTATTTGCACTCATGCGTTCTCCTTATTGAATTACGTCTTAAAGACCTGCGCGACTGCGTAGCGAGGCAGCACGATCTGTTTTTTCCCAACTAAAGTCCGGCAACTCTCGACCAAAGTGACCGTATGCTGCCGTCTGGCGATAGATCGGGCGCAACAAATCCAATGTTTCAATAATTGCGGCGGGACGCAGATCAAACTCTTCACGCACAATTCGGGCTATTTGGTTAGATGCGATCTTGCCGCCGCCAAAAGCGTTGACCATGACAGAAACCGGATCTGCGACACCGATAGCATAAGCGATCTGAACTTCACACTTATCGGCTAAACCGGCGGCGACAATATTTTTAGCCACATAACGACCCATATATGAAGCGCTGCGATCGACCTTGGAGGGGTCTTTACCAGAAAAGGCACCACCACCATGAGAACCTTGCCCACCATAGGTATCGACAATGATTTTACGTCCGGTTAAACCGCAATCGCCCACAGGGCCACCGACGACAAAACGACCGGTAGGGTTGATGAAATATTTCGTTTTGGCATCCAGTAAATTCGCTGGCAGAACTTTTTTAACCACCTCTTCCATCAACGCTTCTTCTATTTGCTTTAGGGTTATATCGGGATTATGTTGTGTGGAAAGAACCACCGCATCGATACGCACAGGCTTATCATCAATATACTGAACAGATACCTGCGATTTACTGTCCGGGCGGAGAAAATCAACCACATTATCCTTACGCACCTGCGCCAATTGCTGCACGAGTTTATGGGACAAAACAATAGGCATCGGCATCAACTGTGGGGTATCGTTACACGCATAACCAAACATCAAGCCCTGATCTCCGGCACCTTGCTCTTTATGCAAACCCTCGCCAGCAGTAACGCCTTGGGCGATATCCGGTGACTGACGGTCAAGGGAAGTCATCACCGAGCAGGTATCAGCATCAAAGCCAACATCAGAGCCAATATAGCCAATGTCGCGAATCGTTTGGCGAACAATTTCTGGGTAATCTATATGTGCATGGGTGGTAATTTCGCCTGCCAGCATCGCCATACCGGTCGTTACCAGTGTTTCACAGGCGACACGGGCGTGCTTATCGTGTGCTAAAATGGCATCAAGAATGGCATCAGAAATCTGATCGGCCATTTTATCTGGATGACCTTCACCAACAGATTCGGAGGTAAACATAAAATCGGACATTGGCATTACTATCTCCCTTTCGATCATTACTATTTAATTATACGATGACTGATGGGCAATATAGGTCATCGGTTGTTAACCTGCAACCGAATATTCGACACATGTTCCGGCAATTAATAACATCATTACATGCCAAAACCTGCATCATATTCTGCATGGGGCAAATACAGTTTCACCTCACGCTTGACCGCATCATCCACCTCGGTTGATGTAGACAGTTGCAACAATTTAGCCAGCAACTCCCCGCCATTATCACTATGCCATTGTTGAAGTAATTTTTTCACCAGTGATATTCCAGCACTATTCATCGATAGTTCACTATATCCCATAGCTATAAGTAAAGCGCTGTTAATCGGTTCAGAAGCCATTTCACCACAGATACATGCCGGAATACCCGCCGATTGTGCCGCCTTGGCAACACAATTCAGCGCACGCAATATCGCCGGATGTAACGGATCATACAAATAAGCCACATGCTCATTGCCGCGATCGACAACCAGACAATATTGAATCAGATCATTACTACCAACGGAAAAGAAATCGACCTCTTTAGCTAACAGATCAGCCAACAAAACAGCAGAAGGCGTTTCGATCATGATCCCGACCGCCAAATCACGGTCAAAAGCGATACCCTCATCACGTAATTCGGTCATCACTTCATCCAAAATACTCCGACAGGAGCGCACTTCGGCAACACCGGAAATCATCGGCAACAGCAAACGAACGGTTCCTAGAGCCGAGGCACGAAGAATAGCTCTGAGCTGTATTCTAAACAATTTAAGCTCACGTAGCGACAGCCGGATAGAACGTAACCCCATAGCGGGATTAGCTTCATCGTTAAGGCAAATATCGGCAACAAACTTATCACCACCCACATCGAGGGTGCGAATCGTCACCGGGTGGGGGGCAACCTGTTGAACAATCCGGCGATATTGAACAAATTGATCGTCTTCAGAAGGTGGTTGTTTACACGCCATATACATAAATTCGGTGCGCAACAAACCAATCCCCGTCGCCCCGTTATGTATCGCCAACTCAGCCTCTTCTGGAAATTCAATATTAGCTTTAAGGCTAACCTTCTTACCATCGAGGGTTTGAGCAGGCAACTCACAGTACGCTTGCAACTGTTGTTGGTAGGCTTCGTAACGTTGTTGTTTTTTCCGATATTTTTGCAGGGTAGCTTCACACGGGTTAAGCACCACACAACCACTACAACCATCAACAATAATCACACACTCTGACGAGATTTTGGCGGTCACATTTTCTAAACCAATCACCGCCGGAATCCCTAAAGAACGAGCTAATATCGCCGTATGGGAGGTTCGCCCACCAAGATCGGTAACAAAGCCAATCACCTGCGCTTTATCCATCTGTAACGTATCGGCAGGAGATAAATCATGCGCAACAATAACCGATTTTCGATCAAGATCACTGATCGATTGCTGAACTTTACCGCGAATATTACGCAGAATCCGCTCACCAACCAATTCAATATCAGAGCCACGCTCGCGCAGATATTCATCATCAATAGAATCGAATGTGTGACGAAATTGTTGCAATACCCTCTTTAGCGCTCCCTGAGCATTAATATTCTCGTTTCTGATCAACGTTGTCGTGCTTTCCAGCAACATCTGATCGTCCAAAATCATCAATTGGGTATCAATAATATAGAAATGTTCCAACTGCCCTTTCTGAGAAAGGGTATCCTGTACTGTACGCAACTGTTGCTTTGCAAGTTCCACCGCAGCAGCAAAAACCTGAATTTCGCTATCAACCGCTGCCGGGCTTATTAAATATTCAACAACAGAAACCCGGCTGCGATCAACCAGGTACACTTCACCAACTGAAATCCCCGGTGATGCCGCGATTCCGTGCATACGTAAATTAACTTGATTATTCTTCGTCAAATTTATCATTTATTAATTGCTCAATAGCGTTCAATGCTTCTTCTGCATCAACCCCTTCGGTACGCACACGAATCAACGTACCCCTGGGAGCTGCCAACATTAAAATTCCCATGATGCTTTTTCCGTCAACTTCAAAATCATCTTTTTCAATAAAAATATCCGCTGCAAATGTTCCGGCTACTTGAACAAATTTAGCAGCTGCCCGCGCATGGAGACCCAGACGGTTTATAATTTCAAGTTCTTTATTTGCCATATTTAATCTTTCACAGTCGATACAAGGCAACAGTTCTAAGCGATTACAATAAAAGTTTATCAACCATTGCTACAGTGGCAATAATGCCGAGCAAAACAACCACAATCGGCACCCCTTTACGCAAACAAACTATCGCTGCAAATAAAGAAACAATGACGAGAACACTTACTATGGTTGACCACAACAATCCTAGTTGACCCTGATGCATAAGCACAGCGCACAGCCCCCCGCAAACAACCACGGTGCAGCGCTTCAATAGTATAGCAGCATCAGCTAAACGCCAGCGTTGAATTAGCATTACTACAGATGCCCCATGCTGATAGCCAAGCCATGTTCCGACAACACGAAAAATAGCCGCAGGTAAATTAAATAGCACTATCAATACTATGGGTGACCAACAAAAACCAAAAGCGCCAAGAGCAACAGCCAGACAAGAGAGAAATGGACGAATACCACCCCAAAATAAAGCATCACCTACCGCAGCAACTGGAGCCATCACTGCATCGGGGTAAGTATGAGGCTCCATAACAACATTACGCCCCTGACTCTGATCAACCTCAAGACAGAGTGTTGCTGCGGCAACTGCGGGCGCTAAAAACGTATTGGTATTGAAATATTTACAATAGCGCTTCAATACCTGTGGCAAATGCCTAGGGGCGTATATCGCTTTCACCTCAGGAAGTAATGCAACACTCCAACCTAAGCCTTGAAAGTGTTTATAATTCCAACTAGACTGTAAAAAGAGGCAACGACACGCCAGCCGAAACAATCGCCATTTAGAAATTCCACCATCTTTTGCCATAGATTTCATAGGATTTCCAACAATATACAGGTCAGTGAATACCCGCCAACAAACAATGGTACGGTATGCTTTACCTGTAACACCTTCAGTGTTGCTGCAACCCCAACCAGCACGAACACACATACCAACCACTGACCATTGAGGGTGAACAGGGTCGCCATACTCCCCATATACCTCATCCCACCCCAGAGGATTGCACTTCCACCACCGACAATAAAAGACAATGAAATCAGGGCAGCACAGGCAAAAACACACAGACCAGCATAATGATTAACCACAAGGGAATGCGTGCAAGAGCGGTCAAGTCCCCTCACCGCATTCAAAAATAATCGCTCGTTGATATGGCGAGCCCACACATCCCAACATTTACCCACCTCGGCCATGACAACAACAATGACACCGATAAAAACGATAAGCCCCAATTGGTGTTCCGGCAATTGACAGGCAAATAACTTGACCAGCACTACAGCACCAATCGCTGCCTGCGTATCATCGGGAGCAATGGTGGCACCAACAGGCAAGCGCATCAACCACAACAGCTCAAGCATCAGTCCAAGTTGAAATGCCGCAGGGAAAATCCCCAACAATAAACCGGTTAACGACGCACAAACCAAGGGACGCGACAACATCGTTTGCGCCATGGCAGTACGATCTATTCCAGACAATACAGAAACGACTATAATCATCAGCCATTGTGCAGTTGTCATGCTACGAACCTAGCTCACTACAATTACAATCCCATTGTAGTGCACGATCAGTCGGAATACATTGCGCACTTATATCTACACCAAGCCGGGATAACTGTTCGAGATCTTCAATATCGGCGTTATCCATATACAATGTCCGGGAGATACAACATTTTTGTGACCCAACGTGCATATTCCCCAAATTTAACACTGAAAAAAGGAGCCCATCTTGATAGGCACGCAATGCATTTGCAGGGGTAGCAAACAACACCAACACCCTTGCATTATCCATTTTATCGCCCGACATAATAGATTTTAGTTGGGCATGGGAATAGATATCCACCTGAAGCGTTTTCGGAACAACAGATGACATCAACAGTTTACGAAACGGATCGTTGGCAACCTCATCATCAACTACAATGATATAATCAGCCCGGGTATGAGGCACCCAAGCCTCCAAAACCTGACCATGGATCAAGCGATTATCTACACGTGCCAGCACAACAGACATCAACCCTCCGAACCGGAAAAGATATCACCAGTAAGCACTATACTTTTCTGACCATATTTTTTTAAAAAATTGGCCAGGACAGTCAACCCCATAGAACTCCGACTGCTGGAAAACTTAATCAACATGGGCAAATTAACACCATTAATCACCTCGACCAGATCCTTCTGCAAAAATCTGGCACTAACATTTGAAGGAGTACCGCCAAACATATCTGTCATAATCAGCACACCATCTCCGCAAGCATCAACTTCATGTATTGAATCCTGCAATAACGCATGGGTGGTTTCAAGATCTACCCCTCGATCAATCGCATGACAGCGTACATAGCTAAAAGGACCGACAATCATTTCCGCCGCATTGAGAAGTTCAGTGGCAAGACCAGCATGGGTGACAATAATAAGCCCGATCATCCCTCCTCCTTCATAAGATCACGATGAAATACTTTCACATTTTGGCTGTCTTTGATCACATCGCATAACGCTTCGGCAAGCGCTACGCTACGATGGCGTCCTCCGGTACAACCAATAGATACGGTTAAATAACTCTTTGCTTCCTGACGATACTGTGGCAGCAAAAATTCAAACCATGACGATGTTCGTTGGATAAATTCCCGACAAATCTCCTGACCAAGCACAAAATCAGCTACCGGTTTATCCAGCCCTGAAAGTGATCTTAACCGTTCTACGTAAAAAGGATTGGGCAAAAAGCGAACATCAACCACTAAATCTGATTCCAATGGAATGCCATAACGAAAACCGAACGACTGCAAACGAACAACTAGCGGCAATGCTTTATCGCTGGAACCATATAACTGCGCCAACACACGAGTCTTAAGTTGAGAGACTAAGAGTTCTGTAGTATCAAAGACAATGGTCGCATCGGCACGAAGCGGTTGTAATAACTTGCGCTCGCTGGCTATCGCGGCGGCAATATTACTGTATGACACCAAAGGATGACGACGACGCGTAGCTGAATAACGCCGAATTAAAGCATCATCGGCGGCATCAAAATAATAGATTTCGAGAAGATGACCCGCCGCTCTGACAGCATCAAAAGCCCCAGACCCCACAGAAACAAAGCCAGAATTACGCACATCCATAACAATAGCCACACCACCGCAAGACAGAGAATCAAACCCATCCTGTTCTAAAAACTGTGGCAATAACGACAACGGTAAATTATCAACTACGTAGTAGCCCTCATCCTCCAAAACATGAGCCGCCGTCGATTTTCCCGAGCCAGACATCCCTGTGATGACAATAAAATGCATCAAACTACTCCAGATCATCTCCGATAATAACATGGGAATGTAACCGAGCAACCTCTTCCATCCGCTTTTCCAGACGATCCTGAAACTCTCTGGCGCTGTTATATCCCATCTCTTTTAATAACTGATTACGGGCTGCGACTTCAAGAATAGATGAAATATTTCGCCCAGGACAAACAGGAATTTTAAGTAATGGTATCTTTATCCCCAGCAATTCATAATGTTGTTCATCAATACCAAGACGATCGTAGTTTGCCCCATCTTCCCACTTGAGCAGTTCAATCGTTACATCAATTTTTTTCCGTTCCCGAATAGCAGCAACGCCAAACAGATGTTTAACATTGATAATACCGAGACCACGAATTTCCATATGATAGTGCAATAGATCGCTCCCCTCGCCAAACAACACTGCTGGAAGCTTCTTACGCACCTTGACAACATCATCAGCAACAAGCCGGTGACCACGCAGCACAAGATCAAGGGCACATTCACTTTTGCCAATACCGCTTTTACCTATAAGCAATACACCGACACCAAAAACATCGACCAGCACACCATGAACCGTGGTTGCAGGTAGCAGGCGCTCCTCGAGAAATTTACTTATAAGGGATATAAATGACGAACTCGTCATTTGAGTACGTAAAACAGGGATGGAATAATGCGATGTTTTTTCGACTAAAATTGGTGGCGGTTCCAGCCCTTTGGTGATAATAAAACAGGAGAAACCTAACTGGCAAATAGCCTCCAAATTTTTAGCTGCAACTTCAGGGGAAAGCGTTGCCAAATAACATAATTCGGTAGAACCTAAAATTTGCAATCTGGTTGGGTGCAAAAAGCTCAGATGGCCTGCCAGAGCAAGACCTGGCTTCTGAATGCGATGCGATTCAATGTACTTTGACAATCCGTCGGCACCGGTAAGGATCTCCAGATCCAGCCCGGTATCTTGTTCTTCCAGTAACTCCCTAACACTTAACTGAGCCATGGCATGCCACCAATCGGTATCGGAGTCCTATCATCGACAGACTCCTAGGCAGATTCTTTCTCGCTAATAATCTGATATATTTCCCCAGCATTATCAGCCATCAACAACTGTTCTCTAACATTGTGATCTTTGAGAAGCTTGGAAATACGCGCCAATGTTTTTAAATGGATACTGATCGAATCTTCCGGCGCCAGCAACAAAAAGAACAAATGTGCCGATTTGCCATCCATCGAATCAAAATCAACACCGACCTTACTGCGACCAAAAGATAAAATAAGCTGGTCAATATCTTTCAATTTACCATGGGGGATCGCAACACCCTCTCCGATACCGGTACTGCCGAGTCGTTCCCGCTCCTTCAGAACTGCAAGCACTTCATCGCGATTCAACTCATGAGCAGAACGCAACAACACGTCCGCCATCTCCTCCAGCACATCATCTTTGGTATCGGACTTAATATCAGCTTCAACAGCAACAGGATCTAACAGTTCAACAATATTCATAGTCATTCGTTCTTAAGCCAGCGTGGAGAGATTACCTCCCCACGCTGATATTATTAGTAGTTTATCCCTCGGCGGGAACAATTAAACCGTAATTACCATCTTTACGACGATAAATAACATTTACATTAGCATTGGTATCATCACTAAATACCAAAAATTCTTTGTGCAATAAATCCATCTGCATGACAGCTTCGTCAACAGACATAGGCTTCATCGAAAAACTGTGCGAGCGAATCACTTGAGGCTCTGTACCTTCTTCATCAACACTATCTGCCTCAAAAACAGTTTTGGTAATATTGTGTTCACGACCCTTGCGCGTGGTATGACGCTTCAATTTTTCCTTGTAGCGCTTAAGCTGACGCTCCAATTTATCAACAACAGCATCAATGGCAGCATACATATCATCAATAACTTCGGCAGAAGCTTTTACGGTCACCCCTTTAGCAACCAATGTTACCACTGCTTTATGACGAATTTTTTTTTCCACCGTTAACGCAACTTGAGTATCAATCGGCTCATCAATATATTTACTCAAACGTGCCAGTTTTTCCTCAACATAATCACGCACAGGCTCACTGGTATCCATATGCCGAAATGTAACAGAAACATTCATGAGGTCTCCTTAAAGTTAAGCTATCTGTTTATTAATAAAGTCGCTTTCGCGCCGTCGATGAACTAATCCCCAGCATCTCTCTGTATTTTGTTACTGTACGTCTCGCGATGTCAATACCATTTTCATGCAACATATTAACAATCTTCTGATCAGAATAAGGTTTTTTCTCATTTTCTTCAGCAACTATTTCCTTAATCCGATTTTTAACACTTTCGGAGGCAACAGAATCACCGCCCGTTGTGCCAATGCCACTATTAAAGAAGAACTTTAATTCTAATAAACCTTGGGGAGTTTGTACATACTTATTGGTCGTTACTCGACTAATAGTTGACTCATGCATTTCGATATCATCCGCAACATCCCGCAACACCAAAGGCTTAAGATAGCTAATACCATGATCAAAAAACTCACGCTGAAATTTAACAATACTTTTAGTTACACGATAAATCGTACGCTGACGTTGGTAAATACTTTTAATAAGCCACTGAGCACCACGCATTTTTTCCTGAATATATTCATTGGTTTTGGCGTCTACTTTTTTACCGGACAATGCACTAGAGTAATACGAACTGATACGTAAGTTAGCCAAGCCTTCATCGTTAAGTGAAACTACATAGTCGCCACTTATTTTACGTACAAAAATATCCGGGCTAATATACTGAACATCAGATTCACTGTACTGGCTACCGGGACGAGGGTCAAGGGTAGAAAGAAAACGTGCTGCGTCAAAAACGTCGTCTACGCTTACCTGACACTGTTTCGCAATAAACGGATAACGATGTTCTTCAAGCTCTTTAGAAAACTCGGTCATTAACCGGTAAGACAGTGCATCATGTAAGCCAAGGTGAGCCAGCTGTAAAAGCAGGCATTCCTGTAAAGTTCTGGCTGCCACACCTGCGGGATCAAACTGCTGCACCGCTAATAATACATGCTCGACTACATCAATATCAACACCGGTTTGCTCTAAAACATCATCCAATTCGGCAACTAAATAGCCAGCATCATCAATATTACCAATAATAACAGCCGCCACTTCCTTTTCCTGATCATCAAGGGGCGATACATTGAGTTGCCACATGAGATGGTCAGAAAGAGTATCCTTGGAAGTCAATAAGTTTTCGTAAGAGGGATGATCATCATCATTATAATTTTCTTTCGCGCTACCACCTTGTGAAAAACCTTGCAGATATGTTTGCCAGTCGTCAATTTGAGCGAGTCCTTCCGGCTCTGCCACCTCCTGAGTTTTTTCGCTATCTGCAGCCAATGCAACGTCGGCATCCGGTGATGCTTCCGTTTCTGTTTGCGGGGCTGGATCATCCTCCGAGACCTCTTCAAGAACCGGATTTTCCTCCAATTCTTGATTAACAACCTCCTCTAGTTCAACCCGGGACAACTGTAGCAGCTTTATCGCTTGCTGCAGCTGTGGTGTCATCACCAATTGCTGACTGAGTTTAAGTTGTTGGCGTAATTCTATTGCCATTCATTGCCCTAACAGATAAGTTTAAATTAACCACAATTCAAATGCGTTATACTCTAGTCTATTACGTCCACACAATTATTTATAGTCGGAAATCTTCTCCAAGGTATATTTCACGCGCAACACTACTCTGAGCAATCTGCTCAGGAGTACCTTGCTCTAGTATTTCGCCACTATTGAGGATGTAGGCACTGTCACACACACCCAGCGTCTCACGTACATTGTGATCCGATATCAATACACCGATGCCACGATTCTTCAAATCGATAATAATATTTTGGATATCGATCACCGCTAATGGATCAATGCCGGCAAAGGGTTCATCGAGCAAAATAAACCGCGGATCGATAACCAATGCCCGTGCGATCTCCGTGCGCCGCCGTTCACCGCCCGACAAAGCATATCCCGGTGATGTTGCCACATGGCTCAGACGAAAATCATCTAACAATTCAACAAGACGCTGCTGACGTTGCTGCGCATCAGAAACATGATATTCCAAAATAGCCAGCAAATTCTGTTCTACGGTTAATTTACGAAAAATTGAAGACTCTTGGGGAAGATAAGCCACCCCGGCAGCAGAACGTTGATACATGGGCCAGTCTGTCATCTCTTGATCATCCAGAAAAACCTGACCCTTTTGTGGTTTCACTAACCCCACCATCATATAAAACGATGTTGTCTTCCCGGCTCCATTTGGCCCTAACAAACCAACAACCTGCCCAGACTTAACCTGCAAATCCACATTGTGTACAACACAACGCCCTTTATAGGACTTCTGCAATCCACTGGCCTTGAGAAGGTGTTGACTCACTGTTGTTCTCCGGGGATAAATACCGCTTTTACTCGACGGTTGTCACTACCCTCAACAATGCTACGACTATCATTAAAATAAACGATAATACGTTCCCCCTCAACGGCGTTATCACCCTGCGCAACCCGTGGATCACCAGTGAGGACAATACGCCCTTCCCGATGATAGAAAACTGCTCGCTGCCCAGTTGCCACACGGTTCAACTGAACAATACGCACATCATCCTCGGCAACCACTTGGTCAATTTGCCGTTTTTCCCCCGTATTGTCCTGTGGATTTACCACCCTTACGTAAGTAACCGTCATCTTTTGAGCATAGATAAAAACGTCACCTTGTTGAGCCTGAACATCACCGGTAAAAACAAAGTTTCCGGCATTATCATCCGCCTCAAGCTGTTGTGAAGTAATCTTAACCGGTTGGTTAGCATCATGATGCATCTCAGGATCAGCAGCAATCGCCAGAGTGGTGATAAAAAAAATAATAATGGTTAAAAACAACGTGCGCACGACTACTCCCCCTTGCTTGGTAGCGATAAATAAACAGCGATTACGTTATGTTTAAGGATAAACGTGCTAGCGGAAAGATCTACCCGCATCCCGATGCCGGTTATCTCGAGCTGATCTGAATATATATGAACAAAATCATCGGTGACAACGACTCCATCCTTCAATGAATCCCCATGAAATACGACCGAATCACTTTCAAAGCGATAGCCATTTTGAGTGGTGATAATAACATCGCCACGAACATTCACGTCACTAGTTGCAAAATTTGCCTTTCCCGTTTTAGCAGTCAAAACAACATCACCAGCCTCTTCCTGATCAAACAACTGCAAGCGAACATTTTGCATAACCGTCATATCTGAGCTAAAAGCATGAGCTGCAGAATCGGCAGTTAGCGTCCAACGAGCCACACCATTTTCGGTTTCGGTATAATTAAATTCACTTAAAGCAACATCGGCATCCATAACAACATCGTCAATAAGCTCTGGCGGGGATGAAGATCGGTCATAAAAAAAGATAACAACCAATAGCGCCGCACAAATAGCGACGACACTTATCATCAGCAGATAACGTACACGCTCCCTACTCTGCATCTAGCAACCTAAAACGTAACTGCTCATCACCGGGCACGCAAGCCCCATAGCAAGGGTATTTGTCGCCATGGACGGCGACAATAAGCCCCATGGATGGGCTTGTTGCGTCCCTTGATATGGGAATTGTGTGCCCATCTCGCTGAGTAGTTGCCCTAAAACAAGAGAAATAGTAATATTTAGAAATAACGTGCTGTCGTTTCATCCCATTTACCCGACTGGCGCAGCAACATGTCGCAAATTTCACGAACAGCACCATAACCACCCGCAAGAGTCGTTATATAGTCAACATACGGTTTTATATCGGTTACGCCATCGGCAACGGTAAAAGAGCATCCAACCCGGCGCAAAATAGGCAGATCAACCAGATCATCCCCAACATAGGCAACCTGCTCATCATCCAATCCGGTTTTCTCAAGGATCTCCTCGTAGGGGATCATCTTATTTTTTGCCCCCTGATAAACCAGCTCAATGCCTAACTCTTTCGCCCGATGAGTAACAACATTCGATTCACGTCCGGTAATGATACCTACCATAAATCCGGCACGCTGGAGCATTTTCAAACCATGACCATCACGCACATGAAATGCCTTACTCTCGATACCATTATTATCATAGATAATTCGACCATCGGTCAAAATACCATCAACATCCAGCAATAACAGTTTAATCTTGGCTATTGAGCCTTTTTTCATACCACCCCCGCCTGCAAAAGATCGTGCAAATGAACGATACCAATGGGCACTAAATCGTCTTCATTCTCAAAAACAAACAGGGATGTCACCGAAAACGTTTCCATCAATTGCAGCGCTTTGGCCGCAAGATTATGGCGCAAAACCCGCTTGGGATAACAACTCATAGCCTGCACAATAGGCCACTCCAACGATTGGACACTATCTTCTAAACAGCGGCGCAAATCGCCATCGGTAAACACCCCAACCAGAGCATTAGAGAGATCAACCACTCCGGTAATGCCAAGTTTTTTATCGGTAATCTCAAACAACGCCTCTTTAATCGAGGTTTGTTCCGAAACCAGAGGAATCTCCTGTTCGCAATGCATCAAATCTTCAACGCGCAACAACAATCGCTTGCCCAAGGCACCACCGGGATGAAATAAAGCAAAATCTTCGGCTTGAAAGTTCTTTTTTTGCAATAATGCCACCGCAAGAGCATCACCCATAGCCAGGGTAACTGTAGTACTGGCCGTTGGAGCCAAACCTAGCGGACAAGCTTCTTGATCAACAGAAATATCCAGCGAGATATCTCCCGCCTTCGCCAGAGTACTATCGGTATGTCCACTCATGGAGATCAGCTTCAACCCCATCCGTTTAATCACCGGCAAAATACGGACAATCTCTTCAGTTTCACCGGAGTTGGATACCGCAAGCACAACGTCATCCTTCATCAACATGCCTAAATCGCCATGAATCCCTTCGGCAGGATGAAGAAAAAAAGCCGGTGTTCCCGTTGAAGCCATTGTCGATGCAATTTTTTGACAGATCAGACCGGATTTACCCATACCGGTAATAACTAAACGCCCAGAGCATGCGTTGATCATCTCAACAGCCTGACAAAACGAATGATCAATGCGATCACGCAAAGCAAGGATCGCTTCAGACTCAATGGTTAATGTCTGACGAGCTCCTTCGAGCACTTTATCCTGGAAACTCATAGCCCCTTCACCACAGCGTCAATAGCCAGTAACGGCTGCAATACTCCTTTAAGATCTCTCAAATAAAGAGAATTAGGACCATCACAGCGAGCACACTCAGGATCTTGATGCACTTCCAAGAACAGACCATCAATACCTGTTGCGACGCCGGCACGTGACAATGAAGCAACATATTCACGTTGTCCCGCCGAGGCACCATCGCCGCTACCGGGCAACTGCACCGCATGGGTCGCATCAAAAATAACCGGATAATTTAGCTCACGCATAATCACCAGAGAGCGCATATCTACAACCAGATTATTATAACCAAAGGTTGAACCACGCTCGGTTAAAAGCACCCGTTCATTACCGGTCGATGTAACCTTGGCAACCACATGGCGCATATCCCAGGGAGCTTGGAACTGCCCTTTTTTTACATTGACCACCTTGCCGCTATTACCAGCAGCAACCAGCAGATCAGTTTGACGACATAAAAAAGCCGGAATCTGCAAGATATCCAAAACCTGAGCTGCTGCCTCTACTTGCGACACATCATGAATGTCGGAAACGACAGGAACATCAAATTCGTCCTTCACCCGCAATAACATCTCAAGCCCGGCATGCAAACCGGGTCCACGATAGGAATCAACCGATGTTCTGTTGGCTTTATCGTAGGATGCTTTGAAAACAAAACCGATATTAAGTTCATCTGTCAAATTTTTTAGAAATTCGGCAATTCGAAGCGTAGTATCAAGATCTTCAAGCACACATGGACCCGCCACTAATGAAAATGGTTGCTGACCGCCAAATTTTGTTTTATCAACACTAACAATAGAACTCATATTGACCTCTTTGCTTGCTTAATACACGCACCAATGAACGATTCAAACAATGGATGGGGTGCCATAGGGCGAGAACGAAACTCAGGATGAAACTGGCAAGCCAAGAACCAGGGATGATCAGAAATTTCAATAATTTCTACTAAATTATTATCTGGATTGATTCCCGAAATCTCCAAACCAGCATCAGACAATAACTGCCGATAGCTGTTATTAAACTCATGGCGATGGCGATGACGCTCTAAAATCTGCTTCTTGCCATATATTCGCCGGGCAAGGCTACCTTCAAGCAACTCACACGGATAGGCGCCAAGACGCATAGTACCACCCTTGCCAGCCACATTTTTTTGATCCTCCATAATGTGGATAACCGGATCTTCGGCATCTTCACGAAACTCAGTGGAATAGGCATCCTTCAGATTACAGACACTGCGAGCAAACTCGACCACCGCCATCTGCATTCCCAAACATATACCAAAAAATGGCACTTTATTCTCTCGCGCATAACATATTGCTGCAGCTTTGCCCTCACTACCCCGCTTACCAAAACCACCGGGAACCAAAATTCCATTTACATCATCAAAGGTGTCACCGACCCCATGCCGTTCAAGGGATTCAGAATCAACATATTTCAAATTGACCCGACAATCATTACCGATACCACCATGAATCAATGCTTCCGCCAACGATTTATAGCTTTCGGTCAAATCAACATACTTACCAACAATAGCTATCGTAGTTTCTTCCCGCGGCTCTTTAACACGGCGAATCACCTCATGCCATGCTGTGAGATCCGGAGCCTTGGTCCAAATCCCCAAACCGTCGACAACCCTTTCATCCAATCCCTGTTCGTGATAAATCACCGGAACTTCATAAATAGAGGCAACATCACGAGCGGTAATCACCGCCTCTTCACGCACATTACAAAACAGAGCAATCTTGTTTTTCATGTCATGGGGTATTTCCCGATCACAACGACACAATAAAATATCCGGCTGAATACCAATCTGGCGCAAATCCTTCACACTGTGCTGCGTCGGTTTCGTTTTCAGTTCACCGGCAGCGGCAAGGTATGGAACGAGGGTCAAATGAATATATAATACATTATCACGCCCCAGATCAGCCCGGAATTGACGAATTGCTTCCAAAAACGGTAGTGATTCAATATCACCAACGGTTCCACCAACTTCCACAATAGCCAAGTCAACACCTTGTGCATTATCAATGATTTTACTTTTAATTTCATTGGTAATATGGGGAATAACTTGAACCGTACCACCAAGATAATCACCATGACGTTCTTTACGGATAACAGTATCGTAGATCTGCCCCGTGGTAAAATTCGATTTTCGTGACAATCGCGCAGAGGTATAACGCTCGTAATGACCCAAATCGAGATCTGTTTCAGCACCATCATCAGTCACAAACACTTCACCATGCTGGAAAGGACTCATAGTGCCAGGATCTACATTGATATATGGATCAAGCTTCTGCATGGAAACCCGCAATCCCCGAGCCTCCATCAACGCACCGATTGAGGCTGCAGCAAGCCCCTTCCCCAAGGAAGACACAACGCCTCCGGTTACAAACAGAAACTTAGTTTTCATCTAAAACGCCTCCAGACAAACTTTATAAGAATTTGACTCAACATGATAATTATAAGTGCGGGACTCTACACTGAACGCATTGAAAAGAAAAGCAGAAACAACCAACTGTAAAATCACTTCACACCTTCGACTTGTGCCACGATAGCCCGTACTTTCTCCAAATCTTCCGGCGTGTCAACCCCTATTGATGGCTGAGATGTCTCGACAACCTGTATCCGATAACCATGCTCAAGAACACGCAACTGCTCAAGCTTTTCCATTGATTCTAACGGTGTCACCGACAACAATGGATATTGCAACAAAAACTCACGTCGGTAGACATATAAACCAACGTGCTTATGCGCACTTATTTGGGCAAAATTTTCGGCCAATGCTCCAATAGAATCACGCACGCAGGGGATCGCAGAACGTGAAAAATACAATGCCCCTCCACGCCGATCAGTCACAACCTTGACCACATTTGGACTCAAAAATTCCTCAACCAACTCGATAGCAACCATCAACGTTCCCATCGATATCGTAGCATCATCAATCAAAGGGGCAACAGCTTGGTCAATCATCACCGGATCGATAAGCGGTTCATCGCCCTGCACGTTGACAATCAAATCAGATGTCAAAGTTGCCGCAACCTCGGCTAAACGATCTGTTCCGGTTTCATGCTGAGCAGATGTCATACATAACTCACCACCAAACGCCCTCACCGCATCAGCAATTCGCTCATCGTCTGTTGCTACAATAACCCGATCAACCAATGTCGAGCGGCATGTTCGTTCATACACCCGCTCAATCATCATCTTGCCATGAATGTCGACAAGGGGTTTGCCCGGGAAACGGGCTGACGCATATCGTGCAGGAATAATAGCTGTTATATGCACAAGATTCTCCTGAAAAAACTAGCTAGGCTGACAATCAGGGCACAGTCCATAAAGTTCTAAGCGCTGATGCGACAAAGTAAAATTATGCATGCCGGCTGTCTTCACAAACAACGCTTCAATCTGAGGATCTTCAAACTCAATAATTTTTCCACAGGCATTACAAATCAAATGGTAATGATGCTCCTCGCTAATATTTGGTTCGTAGCGAGTTTGACGATCACCAAAATGACGTTCACTGGCAATGCCACTCTCCGCCAACAGTTTCATCGTCCGATACACGGTAGCGTAGCCGATGTTCGGGTTATTACGCCGTAACCGCAAATAGAGCTCTTCCGCAGACAAATGAGATGGTGAACTTAGAAATTCATCCAAAATAATTTCACGCTGACGCGTCGCCTTCAGGTTATGCTTGGAAAGATATTCACGAAACGAATCCTTGACCTTAACCGTACCCATTTCCTCACTCCTCAACTGAAATGAAATTGAACATCAATCTATCAAATCAATTGACGATCGTCAATCGCACATGGAATACTCTACCTCCATATCATCAATCTGTAATTTTATATAGAAAGGTTAACCACGTGGGTCGCGAATTTACACCATTTACTATCGGCAACCGCTTTCGCATCATCCCTGAGGGAACAGAGCAACCACAGGACGAGCGTATTAACATCATCATGGCAGCAGGTGCCTTCGGTTCAGGAGAACACGAAACTACTGCCAACTGCCTTACCATTCTGGAAAATCACCCCCAAATTCAAGGAGCCAAAGTCCTTGATCTCGGCAGTGGTACAGGAATTTTATCGATAGCCGCATTGAAACTTGGAGCCCAGAGTGCCATGTGTGTTGACATAGACCCAGGGGCAGTTAAAACATGCCAACACAATTGTGCACTAAATCACGTTTCCGAACAGGTGAGCCATGTGTGCGGCACCCTTGGCAAGGTGGAGGAAGAAAATTTCGATTTTATCTTGGCCAACATCTATGGTGATATTTTGCTGGCCGTTGCTAATGAATTAACCGGCAAGGCGGTATCAAACGCACCCATGTTGCTCTCAGGAATTTTATACGAATACAACTTCGACGTGCGCCAAGCATACAAACGATTGGGCTTTAATGTCGAAAAAAATATCATGCTTGATGAGTTCAGCACCGTTCTGCTGCAAAAAGGATAGATGGATAAAAAAGACCCTTTACTTTCACACAGTAAAGGGTCAGTTGAAATTACCTGTAGGGGGCGGTTTTAGCCGCGAAGTCCTTGACATTTCCATCAAGCCCTTCCTAAAAAACAACCGCCTATCTTTGTTTTACCTGATAAAGTC
>JAYEOA010000018.1:0-23326 GCA_034722515.1 Thermodesulfobacteriota bacterium
TTCAATCTCTTGACAACCTTCATGCTTTTCTCCTTTTTAGCGTCTATTTGTGCGTGTTTGCACACCTTGCGTCTTTATTACTCCTTTTATACATGATTGAAATAGCTAAGGGAAGCATTTCTCTTATGTCGAACATGTCTTCTGTGCTAGACTAATGGGTATTGTCTACGCCAAACGACAAACCCAACAGGGTCACGTCGTCACGAAACGAGGCAGCGCCACCGAACTCGCGAATGGCATCAATCACACTCTGGCAGTGCTCATCGAGTGGCTGCTGCCGCTGCTCACGCAACACGGTATCGAAACGCTGCTGGCCGAACAGCTCTGCGGCGTTATTTTCATGCTCGATAACACCATCAGTGCACAAAAACAGGCGGTCTCCGCTGGAGAGTACTACCTGCTCCTCTTCGTAAGGCACTATTCCTCCCAGACCAATAATCGTCCCTTCGGCATCGAGATGCTGCAACTCTCCATCGGCACGCACCACCACAGCGGGAGGATGGGCGGCACTGGCATAACGTATCTCGCCAGTATGCGGATTTATAAGAAAATAGCTAATGGTGAAAAACTTGTCGAAACGCTCAATGGGATATTCGTTATCTAGCCGACGCAACACTTCGGCTGGCGAAGTGATCTGATAAAAGGGGGGAACCTTCAATGCATGCTTGAGGATCTGGCCGGTATGCAGCGATAATGCCTGAAAAATTGACACCGTTACCATGGCCGCCGATACCCCGTGACCACTGACATCAAGCATGTAGACCATCACCGTCTGTTCATCAAGACGTAAAACATTAAAGATGTCACCACCAACGGTTTCGCAGGGGATAAAACGGGAGGCAAAATGCAACTGGGGCAGATCTGGAAACTCGCTCGGCATCAGAGTCTTCTGAATGTGGGCGGCGGAGCGCAGACCCTCATCCAGCTCAAGATTTTTTTCGAACAAGCGCCCTTGGGCCAATTCAAGTTGTTGTTTCAATTCATGACAATGTAGATGAACATTAAGATAATCACTCAGCGTTTCCGCCGTCGGCGGCATCTTCATCACCCCTTCACACCAAGGGAAAGTCTGTCGCATCTGCTCACCACTGCATCCTTGTTGATTGAATAAAATCGTCGGTATACCACTTTGCTCACAGGATCGGGCAAACGCGCACCACTGTAAATCTTGTGCCCAAACAGCATCGACCTGAAGCAGTACCAAAGCCGGTGTTTTATGCAAATGCTCCTCAGCCGTCAGCGGCGAAGCGCACACAACACATATATACGGTGAATCCAACCCAGAAAAAGCCGCCTGAATCTGTTCTAACTGGGTACCAGCTACAAGAATACTCGTCGGCATCACTCGTCCCCCTCATACATCTCTAAACAACAATATAGTGGGCAGTGCCCACGCTACTAAACTTGCAGCGCCTTGAACAACGCACACATATCCTCTTCCCCCAGTCCTTGCTGACACGCCCGCTTAAACATCTCGTTCGCCGTTGCCGCCGTTGCCAACGGTACGCGCTTATCATCACCAAGCTGTACCGCCAAGCGTAAATCTTTTTGCAGATGTTTTAACGGAAAATTCGCATCGAAATTTTCGGCTAAAATTGCCGCCCCCTTGCCCTGAAACATGGGACAGGCCAAAGCGCCGGCAGCAACTACGTCGAGAAAATCTTGTTCGGCGAGATCGCACCCTTGCACCAGCGTCAGCGCCTCGCTAAACACCGACATCATACCACCCATCATCATGTTAACCGCTATCTTCATGCTGGCGGCAGCGCCAATCTCACCGAGGAACAGACTTTTCTTGCCCATAATGTCAAATGCGGGTTGCACCTGATCCCATAAAGTTTGATCACCAGCAGCCATAATCACCAGTTGTCCATCCTTAGCTGGTTGCAATGAACCTGAAACCGGTGCTTCGAGATATTGACCACCACGGGCCTGAACCGAGATACCAATCTTTTCCGCCGTTTGCGGATCAACGGTGGACATATCGACATAGCCCTTGCCGGGACCAATCCCCTGAATCACCCCATGGGGTGAAAAACACACCGACAATGCCGCCTGCGGATCAGACACCATGCAAAAGGTGATATCAGCAGCAGCCACCACTTCGAGAGGAGTACTCACCTGTTTAGCTCCCGCTTCAATCAGGTTTTTACATTTGGCGGCATCGCGATTATACACGGTCAACTCATTTCCTGCTTGCAACAGATTGAGTGCCATTGCATTGCCCATCAATCCGGTGCCAATAAATCCGTAGTTTGCCATTTTGCTATCTCCTTATTTTTATTCATGCCCTTGTAGGAATGGGCATCGCCAGCTTGTCGGCTGAACACAAACACTTAAATTCAGCCGCCCAGCCCCAGTTCCTGCTTTTCCAGTTTCAACAACTGGTCACGCAAATCGGCAGCTCGTTCAAAATTAAGCTCTGCCGCCGCCGCCAGCATCTGTTGGCGCACGCCCTTAATCTCTTTACGCAGTTGCGCCGGATTTTTCCATTCAGCCAACTGCTCTGCGACCTGTAGCACTTCGGCACTGGTGCCTTTGAGATCTTCGAGAAGGGTGTGCATCGATTTAGAAACCGACTTGGGCACTATACCATGCTCGTTGTTGTACGCCTGTTGTTGATCACGGCGGCGCTGCGTTTCATCGAGACAGGTCTGCATCGATTTCGTCACCCGGTCGGCGTACATAATCACCCGACCATTGATAGTACGTGCCGCTCTTCCACAATTCTGAATTAAGGCACGCGCACTGCGTAAAAACCCTTCTTTGTCGGCATCCAAAATTGCCACTAGGGCGACTTCAGGGATATCCAACCCTTCCCGGAGCAGATTTATACCAATCAACACGTCAAATTCACCGAGACGTAAACTATGGATGATCTCTACCCGCTCGACGGTATCGATATCGGAATGGAGATAACGCACCCGAATCCCTAATTCTTGCAGGTAGGTAGTCAAATCCTCAGCCATCCGCTTGGTCATGGTGGTTACCAGCACCCGTGCTTGCAGTGCCACGGTGGCATGAATTTCATGCACCAGATCGTCCACCTGTTGCTGTGCTGGTCGCACTTCAATGGGTGGATCGAGTAATCCCGTGGGGCGAACAATCTGCTCCACCACCACCCCTTGAGCTTTTTCCAGTTCATAATCGGCGGGAGTAGCTGACACATAGACCGTTTGCAGATTTTTACCTTCAAACTCCTCAAACTTCAGCGGGCGATTATCCAACGCCGATGGCAGACGGAAACCATAACCGACCAGATTCTCCTTGCGCGAACGATCCCCGCGATACATGGCTCCAACCTGCGACACGCTGACATGGCTTTCATCGACAAACAGCAACGCATCATCAGAAAAATAATCGAACAAGGTGGCCGGAGCCTCACCGGCCTCGCGCCCATCCATATAACGAGAATAATTTTCTATCCCCTGACAATAGCCCATCTCCTCCATCACCTCGATATCGAACATGGTACGTTGCTCAATGCGCTGCGCTTCCACCAACTGATTGCGCTCACGAAAATAGCTGATGCGCTGCTGCAACTCATCCTGAATCTTCTTGAT
This sequence comes from Thermodesulfobacteriota bacterium, assembly GCA_034722515.1. Classification (GTDB taxonomy): domain Bacteria; phylum Desulfobacterota; class Desulfuromonadia; order Desulfuromonadales; family Desulfuromonadaceae; genus Desulfuromonas. The sequence continues at coordinate 3,564 of JAYEOA010000018.1, forward strand.
GGCTCGTTTCAGAGTCGGTCGTGTGGCGACATAATGACTGGCGGGGAAGATATTGGTTTTCTCCACCTTATCAATCACAATACCGCGCAACGGGTCAATCTCGCTAATAGCATCGATCTCATCACCAAAAAACTCAATCCGCAGAGCCAAGTCCTCCTCATAGGCGGGGAAGATCTCAACACTGTCGCCACGCACCCGAAAGGTGCCGCGATGAAAGTCAGTATCGTTGCGTTGATACTGAATATCCACCAGTTTTTTCAGCAGCTCGTTGCGATCAAGCTCCATCCCCACTTCCAACCCCACCAACATACCAAAATAGGCTTCGGGTGAGCCGAGGCCGTATATGCAGGACACGGAAGCAACAATCAACACATCGCGCCGTGTTAGCAGACTACGGGTGGCACTGTGGCGCAGCTTGTCGATCTCTTCATTGATCGATGAATCCTTATCAATAAAGGTATCGGTACTGGCAACATACGCTTCGGGCTGATAGTAATCGTAATAGGAAACAAAATATTCCACCGCATTGTTAGGAAACAACTCACGAAACTCACCATACAACTGGGCGGCTAGAGTTTTATTGTGCGCCAGCACCAGCGTTGGCCGTTGCACATGTTCGACAACATTGGCCATGGTAAAGGTCTTGCCGCTACCGGTGACACCCAGCAATACCTGATGGGGTGCGCCCTCGTTAAGACCTGCGACCAGCTCCTTAATAGCCGTGGGCTGATCTCCGGCTGGTTGGTATTCCGATTTTAAAACAAACTTTGCCATTGTGCTCTTTCCCAGCAATAATGCACTTAAATTCTTGACCGGATAAACATTTAATCTAACACGTTTATCTTCGCGCCACCAACAGAGATCACCTTAAGCACATCAAGACATTGCCACGTTTAAACTCAAAAAAAGCCTCTGGTTTGAGAAAATCCAGAAGCTCTTTTTTTTACTCCAGAACGCAAACAACTACACCCTACAAAATCCTCAGACTCAATTCACCATTTTCTACCCCCACCTCTACGCTACTATCGTCGCCAATATCACCGCCAATGATGGCTCGCCCAATCTTTGTTTCGAGCTGATGTTGCAGGTAGCGCTTGAGGGGGCGAGCACCGTAATGGGGATCGTAAGAGCGATCACATACCAACTGTTTTGCTTCGGTAGTCAAGTTAATTTGAATGCGGCGCTCAATCAACCGTTGCTGTAGTTCAGCCACCTGCAAGTCGATAATCTGTCCCAGTTGTTCGGGGCGCAATGGATGAAACAATACGGTATCATCGACGCGATTGAGGAATTCGGGGCGAAAATGTTGGCGGAGCTGCTCCATCACCGCCTTACGTGCCCCTTCGCTGACCTCTCCTGTTGCGGCATCATCTTGCAACAGAAATTCAGAACCAATATTGGAGGTCATGATGATGACGGTGTTCTTAAAATCGACGGTACGACCATGGGAATCGGTGATGCGACCATCATCCATAATCTGCAACAGAACATTAAAGATGTCTGGATGAGCCTTTTCGATCTCGTCGAACAACACTACGGCATAGGGGCGACGGCGTACCGCTTCGGTCAGCTGTCCCCCTTCGTCGTAACCGACATAGCCGGGGGGCGCACCAACCAGGCGGCTAATGCTGTGTTTCTCCATATATTCCGACATATCGAGGCGAATCATCTGCTCTTCGCTGTCAAACAAAGAGGATGCCAACGCCTTTGCCAGCTCGGTTTTACCGACACCGGTAGGACCAAGGAAGATAAATGAACCCATGGGACGACGCGGATCTTTAATGCCGGCACGGGCGCGAATCACCGCATCACACACCAACTGCACCGCTTCATGCTGACCGATCACCCGCTCATGAAGGTGCTGGTCAAGTTTGAGCAGCTTGTCGCGCTCCCCTTCGAGCATCCGTTCCACCGGAATTCCCGTCCACTTGGCGACGATACCGGCGATCTCATCGGCACTAACACTTTCGTGTAACAAGCGCTGTCGTTCGGGACGCTCAGCAGCTACCGTTTTCAACTGTTGCAGCTGTTGTTCCAATTGCGGCAGACGCCCGTGACGGATCTCGGCGGCGGTATTGAGGTCGTAATCGCGCTCGGCTGCCTCTAACTGTTTCCCCGCCTGCTCAATCTGCTCACGTATCTGTTGCACCTGTTGTATAGCCGATTTTTCCACATCCCACTGCGCCTTAAAGGTATCGACAACATGCTTCTGCTCGGCCAATTCAGCCTGAAGATTTTTCAGGCGCTCCTTGCTGGCGGCATCTGTTTCTTTAACCAGCGACGCTTCTTCGATCTCTAACTGCATCACTCGCCGCGCTGCCGTATCCATCGCTGCTGGCATCGAATCGATCTCGGTGCGGATCATGGCACAGGCTTCATCAACCAAATCGATAGCCTTATCGGGGAGAAACCGCTCTGAGATATAACGCTGGCTGAGAGTGGCTGCGGCCACTAAGGCTTGATCCTGAATTTGAACCCCGTGATGCACCTCAAAGCGCTCTTTGAGACCACGCAGGATACTGATACTATCCTCTACCGTTGGCTGCTGCACCAGCACCGGCTGGAAACGTCGCTCCAGAGCAGCATCCTTTTCGAGGTGACTGCGATACTCATTAAGAGTGGTAGCACCTATACAGTGCAGCTCACCACGCGCCAGCAGCGGCTTAAGCATATTACCGGCATCCATCGAACCCTCGGTTTTACCGGCACCGACTATGGTATGTAACTCATCGATAAATAGAATAATACGCCCGTCGCTGCCCTTGATCTCATTGAGCACCGCCTTAAGCCGTTCTTCAAACTCACCCCGGTACTTGGCCCCGGCGATCAACGCCCCCATATCGAGGGCAAAGATGGTTTTATCGCGCATACCGTCGGGAACATCGCCGCGCACAATACGTTGCGCCAGTCCTTCGACAATAGCGGTTTTACCCACCCCCGGCTCGCCGATCAGCACCGGATTATTTTTGGTTTTACGCGACAAAATACGGATAACTCGGCGAATCTCTTCATCGCGACCGATGACCGGATCTAGCTTACCATCACGCACGGCAGCCACCAGATCTTGACCATATTTTTCCAGCACTTCATAGGTAGATTCAGGATCTTCGCTGATCACCCGTTGGTGACCGCGCACCGACTCCAATGCCTGTAAAATTGTCTTACCACTTATTTGTCGAGTAGAAAATAACCGCCCGATATCGCTATTTTTATCCTCACCTGATAGCGCCAGCAACAGATGCTCAACACTGATATATTCATCCTTCAGCCCTTCGGCCTCACGTTGGGTGCGGGTTAAAATACGATCAAGGCGCGATGACATATACACCTGCTGCCCACTACCGCTCACGCTGGAGCGTTTATCCAGCAACCCCTGTAATTCAGCTAGTAACGGCGGTATAGCTACTCCCATCTTTTCCAATAGCCGCGGCACCAAACCATCACCTTGCTCCAGCAACGCCACCAATAAATGCTCAGCATCAACCTCGGCATGTTGTCGCTGTTGTGCTAATTGTTGCGCTTGCTGAATTGCCTGTTGACTATTACGTGTCATCTGATCCCTATTCATTGCCGACTCCTTACAAATAGTAAAATATCTTCAGTAACTGCTCAGCACCAAGTTGGGCACGCTAAATGGTTGCCAAATCCATCATTCATAGGTTGGCATTATATCCTGCCGCTCTGGTTGATTACCAACTGTTTCCCACTGGAGTTGGTGCAAAGCCCTGCGACCCATTTTTATCAAAAACAATTTGCTCTGTGCTTCACCAAAATCATCAAAGCCTTGAATACCGGTTACGCCACGATAATTGTCGATATCGAGCAGCACCTGCTGCAACATCTGCGGGCTGACAATTTCGGGCTTAGATAACATGGCCAGCAACATCTGCGCACTATCATACCCCTGCGCTGCAAGGATGGACGGTTTGTCACTAAAGCGCTGTTGATAGGCGTTGACAAAAGCAACAACCTGCGCGTCCTGGCTATTGACATAAAAACCATCTGAAAAAATTGCACCTTGGGTATAGCGTCCTGCCTGCTGAATCAATGTTGACGAATTCCAGCCATTAATACCGAATAGTTGTACATTCTCAATGCCGTAATAGACCAACTGTGGTGCAATAAGAGCAATATGTTCAGCAGAGGCGGGAATAAACAATGCCTCAAAATCAACCGTAGGCAACCAATCTGGGCGCTCTTTTAGCTCGGGCACAGCATCTTCGCCAAGCAATTCAGCCGTTTCGGCAGCCTCGGCAGCAGCTTGCGCTTCTTTTTCGACGGCCAGCTTTTTTAATTGCTCTGACGACAAATTTGGATCGTCCCCCTTTAACAATAACAGTTGCCGACGAAAATCTGTCGCTTGTTCGGCAAAACTCCTGCGCTGCAAAACATCGCCACCCAGCTTGTCGATGGCAACACTAAACTGCTCGGCAAACTCAGCACCAACGCGATTGTCGGGAGACAAAATAGCGTAGGTATTCAAACTAAGGACTTCAATGGCATAATCAGCTAACGCTTCAGCTTGCTGCTTTACGGTTAGCGAATTGCGAAAAATGTATTTGCCCTGTGAAGGGAGACCCGGACGGTAAGATAATGTCAAAAGTGGAACGTGAGCCGTATCAGCAATGGGTACGGCACATTGTGCTGTATTGCCCATGAGTGGTCCAATAACAGCCATTACTCGATCTCCATCGACGAGGGCGCGAACGGCAAGTTCTGTCTGCTCAACATCGGCCTGACTATCGAGAAAAATAAAGCGTACCGGGTTATCTACTTGCTGCGCTACGGCAAGTTCAATCCCCTGACGTACCAGCTCACCATAAGGAGCATAGCGACCACTTAGGGGCAACACTACCCCGATAGCCCGCTGATACCAGCGGTGACCGTAAATACGATCCAATAGCGCAGCTACGTCAATTTTAACTGCTGCCGTCTGTACTGACCCAAGTAGCGGTTCAACTATCTGCCGGGCCAAGTCGGTATCCCCACCGCTAAGTGCCTGCTGGGCACGGTACAACGCTAGCGCATCGTTAAGCTCAGTTGCAGCAAACATAAACGCCGCTTCAGCTACTTCATCTGCTGTCAATTGTTGCAGAACTTGCTGTACCTGCTTGAATAACTGCCCTTGATCGCTAGGTATCGAGTGTTGCAACGCTGTACGCAAAACAACCAGCGCCTGCAACGGCTGCTGCTGAAACAGCAAGGAATTTGCCTGGGTACGATAAAACAACGCCAGATCCTTTCCGGAAAAAATATCTGCGCCAATTGCGGATAACGCAGCGTCGGCCTCAAGCATCTGTGCGCAATGTTGCATGACAACAGCCAGCAATAGATAATCGGTAGCGCTGCGCTGCTGTTTCGGTATCCGTTCAAGGTAAAAAAGGGCGGCGTCATCGCGGCTTTCGTCCAACAGAATGCGTGCCATCAAGGTATGTGCTTCGAACAGATGTGGACTGTCCGGATAGTTCAAAATATAGCGGCGTAACGTTGAAAGCGCCCCATTGTTATCACCAGCTTCATATAACATTTTAGCCGGGTTTAACGACAATGAGTTCTGTGCTGTTGCCATTATCTGAGCAGCACAACCAACATCAGGCGTTAGATGAATAGATAAAACCAATAACAATAATGGTAAAAGTTTGAGCATAATTGATGCTTTCTTGAAAAAACTCAACGAAGATGTGCGACAAAATAAAAACAGCCGTACTCCCACAAAGAGGATACGGCTGTCGAGTTTAGCACAAGATGTGACTATTTTGGCTATCGCTTAACATCACCGGCAAAATAAAGTGTGCCATCTTGTCCGTTGGAAACCATTAGAGGGTAAACCCCACTACAGCGATCTGTCTTTGGGAAACCGAACCCCCTTTGAAAAGTTGCAACCTCCCCAAGCGTAGTCTCAACCCAACCCTCTAATAACTCACTCATTCCCTAACCTCCCAACCACTCTACCCTCCAGCAGTATCCTCATCTGTGAGATCGCGATCTGGTTTAAGCGAGTCAGCCGTTCTGGTTCCTCCAGTCCTTCATTGATAAATACCGCATTAAGATTTTCCAGATTAGAAAGGCAGACCAGTTGTGAGACATTGGCATAATCACGGATATTACCGTTTTGATCGGGATTATCATCGCGCCATTGTTTCGCGGTTTTACCAAACAAGGCCATATTTAAAATATCGGCTTCCGTGGCGTAGATGTGGCTGATTTGCTGTTTGCTCAGGGTGGCGGGAATCAAATTTTCCTTGATGGCATCGGTGTGGATACGGTAGTTGATTTTAGCAAGATTACGTCGTATATCCCAGCCCAGTTGCTTTTGCTCTTGTTCTTTTAACCGCTGAAACTCTTTGATGAGATAGAGCTTAAACTCCACAGAAACCCAAGAAGCAAACTCAAAAGCAATATCTTTATCAGCATAGGTTCCGCCATATCTACCAGATTTAGAGACAACACCAATCGCCCCGGTGAGTTCACCCCATTTTTTGGGAGTCATCACAAATGCGTTACTACCGGCTTCATTTTTAACCGCCTCGAATTCGACACGGTTAAAATTCGGGTTGTTCAATTGCTCCCATATACCTAAAAACTCAACCTTCCCCAACTGCTCTTTCAACTGCTCATCCAGAGACTTCTCCTTGGCTATCTGCTGAGCAATGGTGGCGGTCAGATCGTTCATCTTATCCACAAAGGGGATACCGTCATCCTCTTCATCAGGTATGCCCACATACCGCCCCAGTGTTAAAACAAAGCTGTGTTTTTCAATGGCTTCCAGTATGGCGGATTTGCACAATCCTTTTATATTCCTTCTAGGTTGGTTTTTTACACATAACAATTATTAGATATTCAACCTTGCGGCTAATCAAACATCTCCTTAACCTTTTCAAAGAACCCTTTGCTGATGGGATGAACTGACTCGCCCCCCTCTTTGGCAAACTCTTCCATCAATTCCTTTTGGCGGCTAGTCAAGCGGGTTGGTGTCTCTACCCGTATCACCACCAGTTGATCGCCACGACGGCGACCTTGAAGATCGACAATCCCCTTGCCGGACAATTTCATCACCTTACCCGACTGTGTTCCGGCGGGAACTTTCATTTTCACCTTACCATCGAGGGTGGGAACTTCCAGCTCACAACCGAGGGTTGCCTGAACGAAGGTGATGGGTGTTTCACAAATAACATTACGTCCTTCACGGCTAAAAATAGGATGATCGGCAACGGTGATCACTACATACAAATCACCGGCTGGCCCGCCATTAATACCGCTCTCCCCTTCGCCATTTAGCTTCAACCGAATACCGGTTTCAACCCCCGCCGGAATTTTCAAATCCAGATTCCGCTTCTCTTTAACGCGACCGGTACCACGACATTCGGGGCAGGGATCCTCGATTGTACTACCCGTGCCACCGCAAGCGGGGCAGGGTCGGGTCATTTGGAAAAACCCCTGCTGATAGCGAACCTGTCCGGCTCCCTTACAGGTAGAACAGATAATCGGGCTAGTGCCCTTTTTAGCACCACTACCGCCACAGGCATCACAAATGTGATGGCGTGGAAGTTTTATCGTTTTTTCGGTACCAAAAGCAGCTTCTTCAAAGGAGATATCAAGATTATAGCGCAGATCATCACCACGTTGCCCTCGGCTACGCCGTGAACCACCATTGAAGATATCACCAAAGATATCTTCAAACGGACCGCCGCTAAAACCACCGGATGAATAGCCACCGGCACTACCATCAACCCCGGCATGACCAAACTGATCGTAGGTTGCACGCTTCTGTCTATCGGCAAGAACCGCATAAGCTTCCGATAACATCTTGAACTGCTCTTCGGCTTTTGTATCGCCGGGATTTTTGTCCGGGTGATGCTTAACCGCTAAGCGACGATATGCTTTCTTGATCTCTGCTTCGCTGGCATTGGTATTAACTCCCAGCACTTCATAATAATCACGTTTTGACACAATTCAGACCCTCTGCAACGAACATTTACCCGATTAGTGCAAATATTTCGCACCTACCGACGTCGCTGAAAAAAAATAAACCGGAGCCTGTTCAAAAGCTCCGGTTTTCCGATCACTTAAATAGCATTTATTTCTTTTTTTCGTCGTCAACTTCTTCAAATTCAGCATCGACAACATCGTCGTCAGCTGCCGGTTCTTCCGTTGCGCCCTCGGCTCCCGGCGCTGCACCTGCGTCGCCAGCACCGGCTTGAGCCTCTGCATACATAACTTCAGCCAACTTGTGTGACGCTTGCGCCAAGGCTTCAACCGCCTTGTTGATTGCCTCAACATCATCGCCTTCCATCACTTTTTTCAGCTCTACAATGGCGGCTTCGATGTTGGTCTTGGTCTCATCGTCAACCTTATCGGCATTATCTTTAAGCGTTTTCTCAGTACTATACACCAAGTTATCGGCCTGATTTTTAGCCTCAATAAGCTCACGCTTTTTCTTATCCTCGTCCGCATGCAGTTCAGCATCCTTCACCATTTTTTCGACCTCTTCATCACTCAAACCAGATGAAGCGGTAATCTTGATGGTTTGCTCCTTGCCGGTACCCATATCCTTGGCCGATACACTGATAATACCGTTGGCATCCAGATCAAACGTAACCTCAATCTGGGGCACGCCACGTGGTGCCGGTGGAATGTCGGCTAGATCAAAGTGACCAATGGTCTTATTATCGCTAGACATCTCTCGCTCACCCTGGAGGGCATGAACTGAAACCGCAGGCTGATTATCCGCTGCCGTGGAGAACACCTGACTCTTTTTACATGGGATAGTGGTATTCTTTTCGATCAACCTGGTCATCACGCCACCGAGGGTTTCGATCCCCAGAGAGAGTGGGGTAACATCCAGCAATAGCACATCCTTTACGTCGCCTTTGAGGACACCACCCTGAATAGCGGCACCAATAGAAACAACCTCATCGGGGTTAACACCTTTATTGGGTGGCTTGGCGAAAATAGACTCGACCTTTGCCTGAACTGACGGCATACGAGTCATTCCACCAACGAGAATCACTTCGTCAATATCGGATGGATTCAGACCTGCATCCTTGAGAGCGGTGCGGCACGGTGCGTCTAGTCTGGTCAGCAAATCTTCACAAATACTCTCAAGCTTGGCACGACTCAATTTCAAGTTCATGTGCTTGGGACCACTTTGATCAGCGGTAATAAAGGGGAGGTTTATATCGGTCTCCATGGAGGTAGACAATTCACACTTGGCTTTTTCTGCCGCTTCCTTCAATCGTTGCAGCGCCATTTTGTCGCCACGCAGATCGATCCCCTGCTCTTTGTTAAACTCGTCGGCAATATAATCGATAATGCGCTGATCGAAATCCTCACCACCGAGGAAAGTATCACCGTTGGTGGCTTTAACTTCAAACACACCATCGCCCAGTTCAAGGATCGACACATCAAATGTACCACCACCAAGGTCAAATACAGCAATAGTCTCATCACCATCTTTGTCCATACCATACGCCAGAGCAGCAGCGGTAGGCTCGTTAATAATACGCAACACTTCGAGACCGGCGATCTTTCCCGCATCCTTAGTCGCTTGACGTTGTGAGTCGTTGAAATACGCCGGAACAGTAATGACTGCCTCAGTAACCTCTTCACCCAAATAATCGATGGCGGCCTGCTTCATCTTCTGCAATACCATCGCCGAAATTTCGGGGGCGCTGTATTGCTTGCCACGTGCTTCAACCCACGCATCTCCGTTATCGGCTTTCATAATCTTAAACGGGCTGATGGCAATATCTTTTTTAACTGCTTCAGCATCAAATTTACGTCCGATCAAACGCTTGATGGCATACAGAGTATTTTCTGGATTAGTTACCGCTTGGCGCTTAGCCTGCTGCCCGACCAGTCGCTCACCGTTTTCGGCAAAAGCGACCATCGAAGGAGTGGTGCGTGAACCTTCAGCATTTGCAATAACGGTCGCCTCACCACTTTCCATAACAGATACACACGAGTTGGTTGTGCCTAAATCGATACCAATGACTTTACCCATGACTAATTTCTCCTTACCTTGTTTGGTTATATTGACTTACTTGCATCATCTTTAACTTCTGCCACTGCCTTGGACACCATCACCATAGCTGGGCGCAACAAACGCCCGTTGAGCATGTAACCGCTTTGCATCACATCAACAACGGTGTTGGGCTCACAATCATCACGCTCCATTTGCCCCATCGCCTCGTGACACGCAGTGTCGAAAAGCTTCCCTTTGGCATCTACCGAGGTAACATGAAACTTTTGCAAAACATTCTGAAATTGACCCAGAGTCATTTCGACACCATCGAGCAAGGTAGAGGTGTCACCATCATTATCCCGCGCATGAGCTACGGCACGTTCTAAATTATCGATCACCGGCAACACTTCGCGTAAAAGTGCCTCGTTAGCGTACTTACTCAACTCCTCTTTTTCACGCTGCATCCGCCGTTTAAAATTATCCGTTTCGGCTCGAGTACGCAAATACAGATCTTTATGCACCTCTACTTCATCACGACATTTTGCCAATTCTTCCTGTAAACATTCTTCAACGGACAACTCTTCACTGCCATCCTCACTATTAACTATCTCTGCTGTAACTGCATCCGTAGCAGATTCCGATTCTTTAACTGCTGGATTTTTCTTTTTCGACACTGTCAACGTTCTCCTCTTTAAATCGTTATTCAGATTCCATTTCCAACGCACGACTAACTAGCTGTGCTGTATAATCCACGACAGCGACCACCTGTGAATACTCCATTCGACTGGGACCGATCACCCCTAAACTGCCGAGGGGCTGCTTACCGTTGGTGTAATTTACCGTAATCAAGCTGCAACCCTCAAACTCCTGATATTCCGCTTGGCTACCGATATAAATCTGCACTCCTTGTGCTTGTTGGCTTTTATCTAACAAATGAATTAAATTATTCTTCTGTTCAAAGGCATTAAACAAGCGTTTCATACTATCGCTACCAACAAAATCGGATCGATTTAGTATATTGACCGCTCCCTCAATAATCACATCGTCCTCAATATCACCACTGAAGATATCCCGGGAAAAACTCAATGCACCACTAACCATTTTATCGTACAACGATCTCTCTTCCTGCATCTGCCTTACAATTTTATCCCGTACTTCTTGAATAGTTAGGCCACTAAGAACCTCATTAAGATAATTAGTGATTTGTTGTAACTCGTGGGGCGTAGGGAGCTCTCCATCTAACTCAATAATCTTATTTTGTACTACTCCAGATTTAGAGACAAAGATCACCAGCAAACGTCCCTGATTCAACGGCACAAATTCAATATGGCGAAAGACCGTTGACACAAACCGGGGTGCCAGCACAATTCCCGCATAACTGGACATGTTGGATAAGATACGTCCCGCCTGCTTAAGCAACTCTTTAGTCTGGATATTACCGAAGCTGCAATGAGCCTCAATCTGCCCGCGTTCAGCAGAACTTAAATTGCGCACCTGTAACAAGCTATTGACATACAGACGATAACCCTTGTCCGTTGGCACCCGCCCCGCCGAGGTGTGGGGCGAAACAATATAGCCCATCTCTTCAAGGTCGGCCATTACGTTGCGTATTGTTGCTGCGGACAAGCTCAGTTTCTGCCGCTTAGCGATGGTACGCGAACCCATTGGCTCACCGGAGGCAATATACCCTGCGACAATCGCATCCAGAATACTTAAACTGCGCTCACTGAGTTCCATAACCAACCACTCCGACAGCCACACCCGGCAATACTTGACATATAAAATCGATTATACACGCTTTTAGCACTCAGGTATCGCGAGTGCTAACAGTTGGGAAGATAACAACGCCCCTACCCTTTGTCAAGGGGCGCAGCGGGCAAAAAAATAGCCTAAATTACATAAAGTTTTCGATCAGGTGATTGTACAGCAACCAGCCCTCTACGTCGAAGCGCCAACGCTGATTACTCAACGATAAATGGGGACTACAGCGAGATATTGCCCGGGTAAATTGTTCGGCAAATGACTGTACGAAAGTGGTTTCAAACCGCTGTTCATCAATGCCGCTGCTACAGCGCAACGCCAGATAAACAAATTCAGCCATCGCCTGCCCTACGGTAAAACCCTCTAATCGCTGCCGAGGTGATTCCTCACAAGTAATGGCTTGCAGATAATGTTCAATTGAATTTTGACAGCTCCAACGCTCGCCCCACCCTTGAGTAAAAAAGCTATGCGCACCGGCACCGACACCCAAATATGGTTGTCGCTGCCAATAACCAACATTGTGACGACAATGGTGACCGGGCCGAGCATAATTCGAAATCTCGTAATGCTCATAACCAAGTGTAGCCAATTGTTCATGCAACAGCATAAAGGCATCGCGGTAATGCTCATCGCTGGGCATATCCCATACACCATCAGCTTCCTGCACGGCAAATGGTGTGCCATCCTCTATGGTCAAACCGTACACCGAAAGATGCTCCGGCGCCAACTGATGCAGATAATGACACTGCTGCTCCAAATCAAGCAGTGTTTGATTCGGCAGGGCAAACATCAGATCAATGCTGAGATTGTCAAATCCGGCATTCCGTGCCATCTCCACCGCTTGCACCGCCTGACGACTATCGTGACGCCGTCCCAGCCATGCCAATTGTTTATCGTCAAATGACTGCACCCCCAACGACAAGCGGTTCACCCCCGCATAACGATATCCCTTAAGCTGTTCGGGCTGAAGCGTTCCGGGATTAGCTTCGAGGGTAATCTCAACATCATTGCTAAATCCATAGTGCCTTTGGGCAGCTTCAAGAATACGACCAACCTGAACGGCACTCAACAAGGATGGAGTTCCGCCACCGAAGAAAACACTGGAGAAGACCCCAGCATCATAGCTAGCGCGACTTTGGTTCAGATCAATACACAATGCATCAACATAGCGTTCAATATCGCCCATTTGCGGTATGCGTGAATAAAAATCGCAGTATGGACACTTACTCAAACAAAACGGGATATGCAGATATAATGCAGACATCAAAACAAGCCCCAAACTGACAGTGTCACAACGCAACAGCGCCGATTTCCATCAAGGAAATCGGCGCTAAAAACATTGTAACAGTTTCATAGTTACTCCAAATTTTCATTGCGTTTTTTTCTTTGCCACTGTATTCCGCGTAGACCTATCAAAATAGTTAAAAAACTAAAGGCAAAGAGCCAAGAAATTCGCCCGGATATTTCTGTTTTCAAAACTGCATTGTCATGATTGGCGGGATTATAATAAACGGTAACGAGAGTATCTTTAGGATACTCTCTCAATATATCGATAGAACCCTGATAATCAACACACTTCCACGTATAAGACACCAATGGACTTACATAACATTCGCCATCCAGAAAATATTCATATTTGATAAAAGCCTTGCGACCAATGATTCTCGTGCTACCGGCTATACGTGAATCTATAATAACGCCCTGGGTTGTTGGCCACGACTTGGACTCATAACCCCAATAAACATTCCAGAATCCATAACCTCCAAGGATAATCCCTGCAATGAGTACAAGAACAACAGGATTTACCACGACTTTCTTTTTTTCTTCACTTTGAATTTGCATAGTTATCGACGTTATAAATTTACCGGTTAAGATTAAAACCTGACAAGCTATCAATCTCCATCCAAGAGATAAGAACAAACAACAACCTGATTAGCACTGATCTTTCGCTTTACAGCTATGCGTTCGCGGCTTGGAAGCCGCTCTTATATAATGGACAATTGACAATTGATAATTGACAATGTAGGAGACGCTCTCCAGAGCGCGAATGTTTGGAGCTGCGACAAACTGTCCCTAAATAAACAATGGACGCCAACTACAAAAATGGGTAGTTGGCGTCCAAATCTGACATAAATCTCTATTATACTTTGTACTATGTCATCAAATTAACTTGAAACAATAGCAATTGAAGAACCGGCACAGCGATGCAAAACTCCATTACTTACACTGCCCATAAACAATTCCTGCATAGCGGTACGACCCTTGCGACCAATCATAATAAGATTTGTATCATATTCAACAGAAGCAGCCAGAATAGAATCTACCGGTATTCCGTAATGGGCATGGGCAACAATATTTTGCTCAGCAACTCCTGCGTCCAAAAGGATCTCACGGGCGAGATTCAACGTCTCCTTGGCATCCTCATCCAGCTCAGCAGTTTTTTCTGAATGCTTGGAGATATCAATAACATTCAACAAAGTAACTGTTGTTGTCTTCGTCCCACATTGACTCGCTAAAGCCGCTGCTTCGCGAACGGCAGCCAGAGCATACTGAGAACCATCGATGGGTACAAGTATGCGCGATACGGGGCAGTTATTGCTTTCGACAAATTTTTCTCCTACTATATAAACCGCTCCATTAAAGGGCTTATGCAGCACGGCAGCACTAACACTACCCTGAAAAATTTCACTAACCAAGGAAAGTCCACGCCTACCCATAATAATGGTTGAGAAACAACCGGCCTCTGCCACCTGCAATATTTGTTGTGCATAATCGCCATCAACAATTTTTTGCAAAACAGGGCATTTTACACCGCACTCTTTCAAGTCGGCTTCAGTCTTGGTCAGCATTGGCTGAACTACATCGGTAATTTGGCGTTTTTTTGAACTCCGGAAGATTCCGGTTTCAATAATTTGCCCTTTTACACGTCTACTCGACGATTTACCAATGTGACGCTGCAAAAAACCTTCCCCAGTTACGTGAAGCATCGTTATATTTTCGGCTCTATCAGCCAGCGCAGCTGCCAAACAACCGGCAAACTTAACAATCCTCTTGTCGATCTCGTTACCTGCCAGCGGAAGCAATAAGTTAGACAAAGGCTTTACCTCACCAACGTCAAAAGTAGGCGCGGTCACGCTACCTTCGAAACATTCTGCAACGCCGAGATATTGCCCCATCATTATCTTCAATTCCGTCCGCGTTACAATACCGACAGGCACGTTGTTTTCATCCACCACTGGAATTCGGGCATGCTTATCTTCAATAGCAATCATCGCCGCTTCCATCAGGGGCGTTTGCGGCTTCAGAGTATGCGGGTCTTTCTCCATCAACTCTTCAACAGATATATTTTTCGACTTTTCGCATGCTTCAGTAAAGCTCTCCTCATCAACAAAGTGAGACATAAGAGCAATATATTCAGCATCGAGATATGCCGGCTTTAACTGCCAGATAAGATCAAGAGACTGAACCCTGCCCACCAGAACCCCTTTTTTATTGACCACAAGCAGTGAGTTTGTTTTAGCACAAATCATTTTTCGCAAAACATCGATAAATAATGCATCATTACCGATAAGAGTTGGCTTTATCATTATATCTTGGGTTTTTGTATTCATAAAACATCCCTCCGTTTAATATTGCAGTAATTCTATTAATCCAAGCATAGGCTCACAATGTAAATGATTTCAAGCCTAAACCGGCTTCAATAACCTATTTACCTATGCGGACCAGCCAGCCAGTCCGGAAATAAAGCAATAGCTATCATAGCAACTACGCAAGTAGCAAACATTACCACACTGCCCGATCTAAACCAGCGCATGAATGTGATGGGATCATCGGTCTGCTCACTCTTGGCCACAACCACCACATTGGCAGTTGAACCAATAGGCGTGCCGTTGCCGCCAAAACCAACACCCAGGGCAAGGGACCACCACAGAATATTGACCGGGATACCCTGAGTTTCCAGATGCTGGATAACCGGAATCATCGCCATGGTAAAGGGGATATTATCAACCGCAGCGGAAACTACAGCCGAAATCCACATGATAGCTATAGCTGCTACAATAATGTTTCCATTCGCCAGTTCACCAACATAATCGGAGAAAATCCCCAATGCACCGGCATGCTCCAAACCGCCAACGATTACAAACAAGGCGGCAAAAAACAGCAGAACGCTCCATTCCACCTTTTCCAAAACAGGCTGGGGATCCTTCTTTGGCGTGATCAACAATAGCGAAATAGCGGCACCAATCAGCGCCACCATCGACGGCGGCATATGTAAGGTATGGTGAACAAAGAACAAACCGACAACCACGCACAGAACACCCATAATAATTTTACAGGTTCGCCAATCGGTCATCGCATCATTTTCGTTCATCAACATCAACTTATCGATGTTCTGCGGTTTTTGCGCCAGCTCCTTCCTGAAAACAAATTTAAGGGTAATGAGGGTTGCAAACCACGCCACAATTACAATCGGGGTAATGTGGAAGATAAAATCGTTAAAGGTAAAACCGGCGGCGCTACCGATCATGATGTTCGGGGGATCACCAACCAGCGTTGCAACACCGCCGGTATCGGAAAGTAGCGCTTCGGACATCAAAATGGGCACAGCGCTAATTTTAAGAAGTCGAGCAATGATAATGGTCACGGGCGCGATCAAAACAACCGTCGTAACATTATCAAGCACTAAAGAAACCAATGTTGTCACGGTACCCATGACAACCACCAGCTTCCACGGATCACCCTTGGTCTTTTTTGCCGCAAGAATCGCTAGATATTGAAAAAATCCGGTCTGCTCAAGCAGAGCGACAATGATCATCATGCCAAGAAGCAAGCCAATCGTATTAAAATCGATGGCATGCAAAGCGTTATTCGGATGATAAAAATTAAAGATCATCCCGACTGAAACCATGACCACCGCACCGAACAGGGAAATTACAGTTCGATGTATACGTTCGGTTAAAATAAGAGCAAACGTAACCACAAAAACAATACATGAAATAATCAAAGGCCACTGCCCTGCTTCATGTCCACTCATAATACTGATCTCCTCCAATGTTATTAACTGCAACAATAAAATCCACATGCGTTCATAAAAACACTACCTACAACAGGCAGACACATAACACATTCTGCAACTCACATCTAAATCAAAGAATAACCATACTAATCATACGCAACCAATCCGGTAAGTTTAAATCCCGACAAGGAATGACCGATCTTTTCAAGAATTGGGCAACAAACACAATTGTTTAAAAAAACAGTCAGCTAATAACGATACCGGTTTGCAGCGTTAATGCCACACTTCATGTACATATTTCACATTCATGGGTAAACGCATGCGCCAAAATACACCAGCTAACTGCGCAGTTAGACAGTGTGAACTTTTTTCCTAAAAAAACCGACACCCTACATCGGCAACCTGTATATTTTTGGCACTATCGGTGTAAATAAAATTGCACGAACTACTTACAATTACAAAGCGGCATTTAATGATGGCGTCGCAAAAACTCACCAACTGCTGCGCCATTACAAAACAGTCGTAATTGTCTCGCTGCTTCGATGTACGTATTAGACGTTGCATGCAACGTCTCTACAGAGACAATCACGCGCTTTGCATTTGGCGCTTTTTGCTTAGCCATCTGATTTTTTACTTTCTGCGAAAGCATTATTTAATGGTAAATACTGAACAAACTACCGTTGATAAACATATGAACTGCAATACTGGCAGCATAACCCAAAGCAATAATCGGGGTATACTTCAAGTGACGACCAAAGGTGTAAACACCGCGAGCGCTACCCATCAACGCAACCCCTGCCGCCGATCCAATAGACAACATGCTTCCACCAACACCTGCAGTTAAAGTCACCAGTAGCCAATCACCATGCGACATATGCGGATCCATAGTCAGCACAGCAAACATGACCGGAATATTATCCACTATCGCTGATAATACACCAACCAAGACATTAGCATTAAACGAGCCAAGCCCCGAGTACATAGCGTGAGAAGCCATCGCCAGATAGCCAAACTGCCCCAGACCACCGACACACATAATTACCCCATAAAAGAACAGCAGGGTATCCCACTCAGCTCGGGCAATTTTGCGAAACAGATCAAATCCCGGATGGTGTTCCTCATCATCAATATATACCGGCGCACTAACAACAACGGCAGCATGGTCTTTTTTCTTGATATAAAAACTGAGCACTCCAAGATAACCTAGACCCAACATCATACCGGCAGCTGGAGGAAGATTGAGAAAATTATGAAACGATACCGCCGTAACAATCGTTGCCAAAAACAACAGAATAATTCGTTTGGCACCGAACTTCATGTTAACAGCTTCTTCGGCTGACCGAGGTCTTTCCTTGCTAATCATAAAGTTCATGATTGTGGCAGGCACTAACCAGTTAACCAACGCAGGCAGGAATAAATCAAAAAACTCGACAAAATTAATCACCCCTTTTTGCCACACCATCAAAGTGGTAATATCGCCAAACGGAGAAAACGCGCCCCCGGCGTTTGCAGCAACAACAACGTTGACACTCGCCACAACGACAAATTTTTGATTAGAACCTCCCACCGCCATAACAACGGCACCCATCAGCAAAGCCGTGGTCAGGTTATCAGCAACAGGTGAGATCAAAAACGACAGTAATCCCGTGAGCCAAAAGATAGTACGCAATGAGAATCCACGGGAAACCAGCCAAGAACGCAACCATTGGAAAACATTACGTTCCTCCATGGCATTTATGTATGTCATAGCCGCAAGCAAAAACAGCAGCAGTTCAGCATATTCCAAAAGATTATGCTTAATCGCATTATGAGCGTGAAGCGGGTCGATGTGACGGTAAGTTAAAGCTACCAACACCCAGATTATCCCGGCAGCTAACAACACCGGCTTACTTTTACGCAGGTGTAATTGCTCCTCCATAATTACCAGACTGTATGCAGCAACAAAAAGAATCAGTGCTATGATCCCCATTACCGAACCTGTCAAATCAGGAATTGCTAAGCTGCTACCACCGGATGCAAAAGTTGGGGTAGCCATCAGAACGAACAACAGTGTCAATAAGCTTTTCAAGACTACCCCCTACCTACTAATTAAGTCTTCATAGCCATCTATGAAGAATCGACGTATCCGATTAAAAAATTAGCTACAAATGTAACAATCTAAAGTTAGCTCAAGATTGCGTTATATCTATTTGACAATATAAAAAACTCTTAAATAAATTTTCAAACTACTAAATCAGAAGAATAGCTAGATATCACCTGCATTGGGGAGGTGTCAACAACTCAAGTTACTACTTGCCGTAAAATTTTATTTTGTTTTTAATATTACATGAATGTAAAAAAGGCACGCTACTACAGTCTACTTGTCCAAATATAACACTTCTAAAACAACGTAATATTTGAGCCTGTGAGCACTTGCAAACCCCGATTATATTAGGGTACAATCAAGTAAGTATAGTCACGATTCAACCCCTTTTTCACCCTTAACTCCGACGGGAGTCAAACAAAAATGAAACAGGATATTACAGCGTCAATCGTACAATTTAATATTGCTTTAGGCGACATAAACACCAACCTCGAAACAGCCACTGCAGGCCTTAAACGTGTCGCCGAACAGGGCGCTCAACTAGCCGTGCTCCCGGAGATGTGGAGTACCGGCTACGACTATCGCCATTTGGCACAACTGGCCGAGCAAACACCGCGCATCCTGCTGACATTACAGACCTTGTCGTTGGATCTAGGGTTAGTCATTGTCGGCAGTCTGCCCGAAAAGGACGGTGATTCGCTATACAACACCCTACATATAATAGATGAGGGAAAGCAAACTGGGCAGTACCGAAAACTCCACCTGTTTTCCACCATGGGGGAAGATCGCTTTATGTCGGCCGGACAACAAAGCTGCGTCGTTCCAACCTCCATTGGTCGCATTGGCGTAGCAATCTGCTACGATTTACGCTTCCCCGAGCTATTTCGCAAAATGGCACTGGAGGGCGCCGAAATCATCTGTGTACCGGCGGAATGGCC
>JAYEOA010000019.1:0-5482 GCA_034722515.1 Thermodesulfobacteriota bacterium
CTTTCGGTAACTTACTTGGTTTTATTTTTGGTTTGGGTTTCTGTTTCTTTAGCCGGGCAATTTCATCTCTGAGAATCTGATTCTGCTCTTTGAGGGTAAGGATGATTTCGAATTGCTGTTCGAATTGCTCTAAAAGAAAGACGATAGTTGGATTTTCCTTGTCTTCTTTTGGAATGTTTTTTGTGATCTGATTGAATGTGTGTTTCATGCTTGGCATGATACAAGATCAGATCGTGGAACGCACGGCTTTTTTTTATTTTACCACTACTTTTGGAGAAGTTACAGAAAACTATGGAAAAATTTTTCAATACAGCCGGCCCCATCATTTCCGATGATCATTACTATATTCCATCTCTTGAGCGGCTTGACTGGGAAGAAATTCGTCATTTAATTGCACGGAAACGTTATTTCCTCCTTCACGCTCCGCGCCAGACTGGAAAGACCTCGGCTCTGCTCGAAATGATGGAGACTTTGAATCAGGGAGATATCTACCATGCGGTTTACGCCAATATTGAAGGGGCACAGGCAGCAAGGAATGATATTGCCTCGGGTATTGATAGCGTGTGCTATGCAATCGCAAGTTCCGTCAGAGTTTACCTGAAAGATCCACGCCTGGAAGAATGGTACAACAAAAAGGGTCTGCTAATTGGTGCAGGATACCGTTTACATTCCCTTTTGGAGCGTTGGGCTGAAATCAGCGCTAAGCCCGTGGTACTATTCCTCGATGAGGTTGATGCCCTCGTCGGTGATACGCTGATCTCGCTGCTGCGTCAGATTCGTTCTGGCTACGCGCAAAGACCGCAGATGTTTCCCCAGTCGATTGTGCTGTGCGGAGTGCGCGACATCAAGGATTACCGGATTCATCAGGGCAATGGCGATATCATCACCGGTGGTAGTGCCTTTAATATCAAGGCGGCATCATTGACCCTTGCCAACTTTACTCAGGATGAGGTTTATAACCTGTGGCAACAACATACCGATGCCACTGGTCAAACCTTCACAAAGGAAATTTTCCCGGAGTTGTGGGAAGATACCACCGGGCAACCGTGGTTGGTTAACGCACTCGCTTATGAGTTGACCTGGGAGGATCGCTCCCTGCGCGATAGAACTGTTCCGATAACACTGGAACACTATTACGCCGCACGGGAACGACTGATTAGATCGCGTGCCACCCATTTAGACCAGTTGACCGATAAACTTAGGGAAGAGCGAGTGCATCGGGTGATCTCGGCACTTCTGGCCGCGCCGAAAAACCATCTCCACGTTTCGGATGATGATCTCCAATATAGCGTTGATCTTGGGTTGATTCAACGTAAACCACAGATACACATCGCCAACCGCATCTACCGCGAAATCATTCCCCGTGAATTAACTGCTGCCGCCCAAGATACCATAACCCAGCAGAGTCACTGGTTTATCACCGCAGACCATCGCCTCGACATGCCCAAGCTATTAACTGCCTTTCAGCAGTTTTTTCGCGAACACTCAAAAAGCTGGATTGAGCAGTTTCAATACAAAGAAGCCGGTCCTCAGTTATTAATGCAGGCATTTTTACAACGCATCATCAACGGTGGTGGTCGAATCAACCGCGAATACGCATTAGGTCGCAAACGTACCGATCTTACCATTGAGTGGCCTCTGAATGAAGAGCAGGGTTTCTTCGGGCCGGTGCAACGCATTGTTATTGAACTTAAAATTCGTTACGGCGCATTGGACAGCGTAATTGCCAAGGGGCTAGAACAAACCTCCGGCTACGCCGACAGCTTTGGCGCACAGGAAGCCTACCTGATTATTTTCAATCGTGATACTGAAATACCGTGGGACGATAAAATCTGGCAGAGAGAAGAGAGCTGCAAAACGAGGCAAATCGGGGTTTGGGGAATGTAGGGTGTGCAAGGTTTTATGCGCACGCTGTATAGCATCGTATAGCATCGGGGACGTTCTTTACAATTTTACTTCCCCCATATTGAGAGCCTAGTCGGTCTTTTCGGTCAGACAAAAAGAACCGAACACAAAACCTTGATGAAATTGAATCCAATTAAGTATAGACTTGAGCTGCATCTCGTTCTCCTTTCCCAGTGATTGGTTTTTTGATCGAAACCCATTGTGCCGGACTTGAAGGCGAGATACTCTTTTTTATTAACTTTCAGTAGTTATTCGGGCTTCCATGCCCTGAAATCTACCCATAAATTTTGAGGAAGAGCCAACAATGCTAACAGAAATTACCGAACAAGACAGAGATAATCAACCTTACAGCAACATTGGATTGATACGAGTAACGTTTCCCGATGGTTCACATTTTAAAGGTACGTGTTCAATTGTTGGACAAAATGACATTTTAACAGCGACACATATGGTTTACAGCCCTGATCATGGCGGTTGGGCTAACGAATATAGTTTCTATTTTGGTGCCGACTATAACAATCAAACACATCAATTTGAAGATTATGGCTTTGAATATACTCCATCAAAATGGGAAGTGATTGCTTGGCCGGAACAGGCATTTACCGACAACGATAACGGCTCTATGTCGTTTACCGAAACGCAGTACGATACCGCCCTCATCGGGGTGAATGATGCCATTGGTGATACTCTGAGGTGGCTGGGAATGTCATCCGGCTACAACGATACCTATTTGGCGGAAGCAGTGGGATACCCCGACGATGCAACGGGAATGATGCAAAATACTGTTTCTGTTGACAAAAACCGCGACTCCGAAGTTTATGTGTCAGATTACACGGTTATGGGCGCAGGGTCTTCTGGTGGGCCGCTGCTTATGGATGATTATGTCAT
This sequence comes from Thermodesulfobacteriota bacterium, assembly GCA_034722515.1. Classification (GTDB taxonomy): domain Bacteria; phylum Desulfobacterota; class Desulfuromonadia; order Desulfuromonadales; family Desulfuromonadaceae; genus Desulfuromonas. The sequence goes on from JAYEOA010000019.1 coordinate 2,794, forward strand.
TGGCGTTAAAAGTACAACGATTGCCTGGGCAGACATTGGTCTTGTATTAAATGATCTCGTTGTCGAAATGGACAGCAACGACTCTCTATTGAACCAAGCAAACCCACAAACATTAACCTCTTCAATAACCAAAAGCCAAAGCGATCCGCCAACAAAAAAATCGGAGGTAGATTTCACCCCGGACGAGGGAACCATCGCCTATTTTTTACTCGAAATTAGCAATCCCATGCTGGTTGATGCCAGCGTGTACTATTCGACGCGTGATGATAGCGCAAGAGCAGGTTCTGACTACATCGCAACCAGCGGCACTGCAACTATCTATGCCGGCGAAACATACACAACTATACCTGTACAAATTTTAGAAGACGATTTGGTGGAAGGTGATGAAACATTTTACCTAGCAGTTACAAATCCTGTGAATGGCATATTCGGTAATTCAGAAGTTGAATTACTGGCGCAACGAACCATCCATGATATTAACAACAGCCTGTTGACTCAGGCACAAGCATTCAGTAATGAGATGACCGTAACCGAGGTAGATTACTCCGGCGATTCTAATGTGTTATCTCTCGATTCCGGTGATCATTGGTCTGACACTGAACTCACCTTCAGTTTTAATACCTCCATTCCTGCTGAATATTATGATTATGATGGTGAAGACTCGTTAACAGCAAACTGGCAGCCGTTGAACAGTGACGAAAAAGCCGTTGTCTACGATACTTTTGAATTTTTGGAATCTACCACACCACTGTCCTTCACCGAGGTATCCGGCACACAGGGGGATTTGCGCTTCAACGTGGTGGAGATAGCCAACGAGAACGTACACTCCTTTGCTTTTTATCCTGGTGGCTCTGAGTTGGGTGGAGATGTTTTTATCGGTTTGGATGCTCACAACGAGGGCGAATTTGACCCCGGTCATTACAATTATATGACTGTTTTTCACGAAATCGGTCACGCTTTGGGGTTAAAACATCCCTTTGAAGCGCCAACGATTGACGACGAATATGACAATTACAACTATACCGTCATGTCGTATACTCGGGGGAAAAATTTATTCCCTGAGTTCAGCTATGAAGGTGGATCTGTATCAGCAACATATGAAGACGCCTATAACACTTCGTATATGTCGTACGATGTCAAAGCGTTGCACCATATTTACGGAACCAATACTGCAACAAACACCGGTAATGACACATATTCCCTGTTATTTGACAATCGGGAATATTATCTGGCTTGGGATGGTGGTGGTTTGGATACCATAGATGTGGCAACTGCCAGTGGTTCATCAGAGATCAACCTGAAAGGGGGAGAACTTTCTTCGCTCGATATTCATGATATTGATATGCAGATAGCGGAAACAATGGACTGGTATCATGGACAGGGTGTTACCTGGAATGACGATTGGGTTCAAGAAACTTACACGAATCAAGCTGACAACTTATACACTGGTGAAAACAATTTTTCCATTTTGCCGGGGGTGTATATCGAAAATGTGATGACCGGAAGCGCAGCTGATACTGTCTATGATAATGAGGTTGATAACAGTATTATAACCGGTGCGGGGAATGACGTTATTCATCTTGTCTCCGGCGGTTTTGATTCAGTAGATGGTGGCTCAGGTACAGATTTGCTCTATGTCAATGATTTGCAAGCTGATGTGCAAATGGAAACTCAGCAGGATGGCAGCATCCTGCTGTTAGGTAGCTACTTTGCCGCCAATATTACCGGCATTGAGCAGTTGGTATTTACCGATGGTGTTTTTGATATTGCTTAAAACCCGATTAACGTTTCATATCAAACACCAGCAGCAGGAGCATTATCCATGAAAAAACAAAGCGCCGGGAATTAACCTTTTGGCAACGCCGTTTTTGGGAACACCGGATTCGCGATGAAAAAGATTATTGCCACCACGTGGTCTATATTCACCAAAACTCGGTAAAGCGCAATTATGTGCAAATCCCATCAGATTGCCCATATTCAACCATCCACAGGTAGGGTGCGCATGGCTCCATCATGCGCACGCGGGACTAAAAAGTGCATTGTCTTTCATTAGTTAGGTAAAAACTATGGAAAAATTTTTCAATACAGCCGGCCCCATCATTTCCGATGATCATTACTATATTCCATCTCTTGAGCGGCTTGACTGGGAAGAAATTCGTCATTTAATTGCACGGAAACGTTATTTCCTCCTTCACGCTCCGCGCCAGACTGGCAAAACTTCGGCTTTGCTCGAAATGATGGAGACTTTGAACCAGGGAGATACCTACCATGCGATTTATGCCAATATTGAAGGGGCACAAGCAGCTAGGAACAATATCGAGTCAGGAATCGATACCGTTTGCAGCGTCGTGGCACATTCAGCTGAAACCTATTTAAATGAAAAACGGTTGGTACAGTGGCTGTTTGAAGGGTCGGGGAGGCAAATTGATGTCGCAGATCGCTTAAACAAGCTTTTATCCTACTGGGCGAAAATCAGCGATAAGCCTGTCGTGCTATTCCTCGATGAGGTTGATGCCCTCGTCGGTGATACGCTGATTTCGCTACTGCGTCAGATTCGTTCTGGCTACGCCCAAAGACCGCAGATGTTTCCCCAGTCGATTGTGCTGTGCGGAGTGCGTGATATCAAAGATTATCGCATCCATCAAGGCAATGGCGATATCATCACCGGTGGCAGTGCCTTTAATATCAA
>JAYEOA010000020.1:0-5481 GCA_034722515.1 Thermodesulfobacteriota bacterium
GCCAACCGGTATTATTTTTTTTACGCTGCACGGTAGAAACGGTTTGCTCAAAGGTGTTATGACCACCCCACAATTCCCCTTCCAGCGGAAAATCGGGAAAGTTTCGAGTAAAATATGCCGGTGGATGGAACAAATTTCCATTTTTTGAATATAATTGTCGACCATCCCAATATCCACGCACTCCATCGAGTTTTTCACTCATTAACCAGTCGGTAACATCAATCTGGGATGAGTATACTCGCGGTAGCATGGGATCGAAAGCACAGGCGCTGGCTGGTTGATATATCGCAGAACATATCAGTATAAAAAAACACCAACAAGTTAGAATCATATTTGCTGTGTCTGTTCTCGTATTGATATCGAGCATATATTTACTTCCCCCCCTGTGATTAAAAAATGTTGCAACGCAAAAACTCCAGCCTACTGCGTCAAGTACGACCCATTGATCTTTCACGGGCTATTGCCCTTTACCCTCATCAATTGACATTAAGTTTAAGTATAACATCGCACTCTGCCACCGTCGATGGACGATGCGACACCACCACAAGCGTCTGCTTACCCTTTAATTGAGAAAGCAATTGGCGAATTTCGGCGTCTTTATCTTCATCCAGCGCACTGGTTGCCTCATCAAAGATAAGCAATTTCGGCTGGCGATAAAGCGCTCTGGCAATGGCCACCCGTTGACGCTGACCACCGGAAAGACGCACACCACGTTCACCGATGGGCGTATTAATTCCATTCGGTAATTGATCGAGAAAATCGACACTGGCCAGAGCACATGCTTCAAACACCCGTTTCAAATTGATTTGATCCACTTCTAGACCAAAGGCAACATTTTCAGCCAGTGTGCCATCGAATATATAAGGGAACTGCGCTACATAACCGATGTCTTTCCGCCAGGCCACCAGATTATCTGCATTCAAGGGCACATCATCAACAACAATAGCGCCATGTTGCGGCTGAAGCAATCCACACAACAGATCAACCAAGGTGCTTTTTCCACAACCTGATGGTCCCATAAGGCCAAGGGACTGCCCTTTTGTAAGGGTAAGACTGAGATTATCCAGCACCGGTTGCTGCGGATCATAAGCAAAGCTTACCTGATCAAAAACAATCTCCCGCTCAAAAGACAATTCAGGAACAGTCACATCATTAACTTGATGAGATTGCGAACAGTATTGCAACTCCTCTAGTAATGATATCACATAGGGACGCGCAGTTCGAATACCGGCCAACGACGAGACAACGCGATTAAGCGCTGGCAATGTACGCCAAGCGGTAACCGCCAGCAGTGCTGTAGTGCCAGTAGTCTGTAATGGCGAATAACCAAGGCCAAACAACATCAACAATATCGCTGCGGCTATAAGCACAAAACCCAGTGATTCCAAAACCAGCAGTGGGGATTCGCGCCAGAACTGCTGCCTGCCAAACATTTGAGAAAATCGGTGCGCCGGTGTAGCAAATCCTTTTACAAAATAGGGAGCTGTACCAGTAATCTTGACATCCTTCACACCATGAATAGCACGGGTGACATGACGATTCATTTCGATATCGCACTGACGACAACCGGAGGCACTACGATCCAAACCACGGCGCAAACTACGATAAACAATAATACCTGCCCCACCCTGCACACTAATAAACAGCAGAGAAATCAGCGGTTGTACCAATAACAACCCGCCAAGCAACACCAATAACATGCTCAACTCACATACTACATTCAAATAAGGGCGGACAAAATTGCGCCCGAGATGATGCCGCCAATTGACCATATTAACCAAATCGGCACTATTTTGCTGTACATGCCAGCGATAATCGCGAGCAAGAAATCCAGCCAGAATCCGTTGACCAAAGGCAGCTTCGAGGGTAGCACTATAACGTGCCATGCGATAAGTCACAAAACCACGAAAACTGTTTTTCAATGGCACAACAACGATAATAAGAACACTGAGGCTACCAATCATAGCCTTTGGTGAACAAAGAAGTGGTTCGATCGCGGGGATATTACGGAGAGTTTTAAATGTAGTAATTTGAAAGGTTGCCTGTGGATCTGATACCGCCGCTGCATAAAACGCAATAAGCCCCACGATGACAGTCTCCCCTACTGCCAATAACAACATAGCCAGCAACAGCAACCGAAACCGTTTTTGCAAAGCCGGAGAGCACAGGCGATATACCTGTAAAAATAAAATATTATTCCATTTGTTAGTAATATTGCAAAAGGGCATTATGTATTTAAACCTAATTAAGTCAATCAACAGTTATGCATAAATATCAAAACCAACCATCAGTACCCAGCTGACCCCCACAATCAACAGATGACGATCACACAACAACGATGCCGTAGGATCGCCATTCTGACCATGCTGAACCCGATAGATATAACGCAATAATCCATAAGTACATAGTGGTACAGAATAGACCAATACGGTATGCGTAATACAGTACATGGTATAGGTTACCAATACCGTACTAGCAGTGATGCAAAGAATTGCATTGAGGAATTGAGGTGAATATTCGGTCAGAGAACCGCGATGACTTGCAGCATCCTCACCCAACATATTAAGTTCACCAAGACGTTTCCCCGAGCTCAAAAACAGAGCCAATAAAAAAACTGACAAAAACAACCATGTGCTGATATTAACCCCAAAAGCAGCACCACCCGCTTGCAAGCGGATAATAAAGAAAGCGGCAATGGTAAACAAATCTACCAACAAAACATTTTTAAGAAACAGGGTGTAAAGTAATGATAAAACTACATACGCCAGCAACCATACAACTGCAGGCTGCGTCCACAATAAACCAACTATGAATGCGACAACAATTAAAACCCCTGCCACCCACCATGCAGCAGTAATGCTAACAACTCCGGCGGGCAACGGTCGCTGACATTTTTGGGGATGAAGTAGATCGGCATGGCGATCAATAATATCGTTAAACACATAGGTAGCACTAGCTGCCAGTGAAAAGGCAATAAACGGCGAGATAACTTTTGATAATTGCGCAATACTAATAATTTCCCCAGCCAGAAACGGCGGAAAAAACAACATGAGATTTTTCAACCACTGATGAGGACGGATCAGTTTTAGGTAAAGAATCATAAATGGAACCACCTTACGAGACCGTCAGCTTTCATTACTACTGCATCGTTGAAATAAACAACTTCCCTTAACAACCATCATGGATAGTTGCCAAAACTTCTGGTAATCACATACACTTTACATTTAATCTGGGAAGAGTGTCTCTGGCTTTTCGTTTTTTTTGCAACTCATAAATGATGCCCTAGCACTGCCTGTCGGGCTTGGCAAATCATAACAAGAAATTGACTGGTCGAGAGCAGATTTTCGAACATTTTAGAGCGAATAGTGAGCCTATTTGTCGAAAATGTGAGGGAATATGCACCGATCAGACGATTTCGCAGTAGATTCTTGCTAAGTCCGACAGGCTGCTAGAATAGACCTGAAATTTTTGCCAAAAAACCCGCCATTGATATCGCTGAGAAAACCATTGCAAAGGAAAATAACCGGAACGACATTGCACGGTTTTCACGCAAACCCGCATCGATTTTCATATCTACTTTATCGATAAGAGTATCAAGTTTAACATTTATCTGCTCGAAGCGTTTATCCACTTGCTCGAAGCGTTTATCCATATCCTGCTTCATTTCTTGTTGTGCTTCGTGAGCTTCTTCAAAGCGCCTATTCATATCTAGTTTAAGATCGCTTTGCCCTTCTTTTAAACCATCAATTTGGCGCTGTAAAGAATCAAAACTGCGCTCAAAGTACTGGGATGTCGGGATAAACTTAGCCACAAGTACTTCCATATTTTTTTCATTGATTAAGATGTCGTTATTTTCATTCATGTCGATAATAGTGTCCTAGCTAGTTTTGACAACCTAGCAGTTTAAAGATGCAAATTTAGCCAGATTATCTTTCTGCTCCACGTTCATATACCAACTATGACAGTACACTACCTAATTGTCAATTCCGGTAAATTTCATTCAAAACACAATTGGTCTGTCCCATTTTTTTGCAGCATCAGGGTAGATAAAGAGAACAAGCGAACCAATCAAGAACGGGCGAACACATAGGTTCGCCCCTACATTATGAGAAAACGGCTTGCCGCTTATCCTCTGCGTCAGGTACGTCCCCTCGAACGCCTCAGCCCCTCCGAATCATGACGCCGCCAACATCGATCTAGCAGCACGCATCCTCAGCAAACACTTTAACTAAGTGCCTGTCTTACAGTTCACATAGTGTATTCTTAATTCCACTTGAAGTGGCTTCCTGCGTCAATTATACTTACTCATATCATTAACTAGCAAATTCTACCGAGGTGACATATATGGGCAAAAGATTTGAAGAACGATTAAAAGATCTCACTTCAGCAGTTGATCGCTTAAATGAAGCAATTCAACAAAGTAAAGAATATCAATTATCAACAATGATAGATGGTGTGATTCAACGCTTTGAATTTACATTAGAGCTATCATGGAAAGCGATAAAACATTACCTCAACAGTGAGGGGCTAAATGAAGCCTTGGCTCCGCGCTCAACAATTCGTATTGCTTTTAAAATCGGGCTTATAGAAAATGGCGATATTTGGATGCAAATGATTGATGATAGAAACTTGACCAGTCACACCTACAGCGAAGTGGCAGCCAAAGAGATCTACACCAGAATTGCTGATATCTACGCAAAGGAGATAAAAGACGTACTTAACAACCTAAAAGAGATCACTTTATGAGATATGGCTTAAAAGAAAAGGAACTCGACATTATTGTAAACATCTTACAAAAATATATCCATGATAATGATGTTGTAATTTTCGGTTCACGCAGTCGAGGAGACTTCCACAGAACTTCTGACATTGACTTGGCGATAACAGCTAAAATAAGCGCAACGGAACTTGCAAAGTTGCGTACACTCTTTGAGGAAAGTTCGCTGATTTATACTGTAGACTTAGTGGCAATGGTCAGCATAACATCAACCTCATTCAAAGAATCAATCAACAAGGATGCTAAAAATCTAGTAATTCCCAACCAACAAAAATAACAACAAAAAACAACAAAGTGCCTGTCCTATAGCTCTTTCTGTGCAAATCATTCTGAACGTCAAGAAGATAAGGAATGGTATTTTTAGATTCGGCGTCACCATTCCCAAAAACTATAATACCCCAGACAATTCAGACAACAAAGCCAAGACATCTTATTCCAAGATAGGTTAATATTGCTAAAAAACTTGGAGGATAACAATGAGCAGAAAAAGAGCTAAAAAGCTTGGACTTATCTGAGAAGAAACAGATGATCGAGCCCAAGCTCAAAATTCTATCAGTAACCAAGCAATGCCAGTTACTGGGTGTAAACCGAAGTGGCCTATATTATCAAGAAAAAGAGAACACCAAGCAAAAAAGCATCAAAAAACACATAGAAGAAATATTTGACGAAATACCCATATACGGATCAGCCAAAGTACATCAACA
>JAYEOA010000021.1:0-5437 GCA_034722515.1 Thermodesulfobacteriota bacterium
AATATAGGCGGGCAATCTAAACTATTGCGTAACCTGATCAAGTTACGTTTTGGCAATCTTGTACCTCAGGTAAAAGATAAGATCGCCAATGCTACCGAAGCTGAACTAGAGCGTTTTGCGGAAAACATTTTAAAGGCTAACTCGGCTCAAGAAGTTGTCGAGATCGAGCCTACATCGTCCCTTCGGGACTGATATGTTTCCTGACATTTATCACCGGTGGTTGAAACCACCGGATTTTCTTCCAAGTCGCATTTACGCAACGTCGCCAACCACTGCTCGGGAGCATCCCCGCACTCTAGCTCGGCGTACCGCAACAGCGGCGGCACATGCTGCTTGGCATCAGCCATGGGATAAACATGCTCACTGAGATGGTGAATACAGCGCATGGTTTTCAAACCGTCAAACCACTCGTGAAAGGCGTGTTGTCGTCTGGCATATTGGCTATGAGTTCGACAGAGTCGCTCCCAAACGGCAACAAACTGTTCCTGCTGGAGAAAATCTGCCAGCATCGGGCTAATCTCCTGCACCTGCGCCATGAGTTGAACAGCATCGTGATGGAGACATTCGTTAACTAGCGCCAACCATTGTTGCAATACACTATAACATTGCGGTGCATAAAAACGCTGGGTAGCATCGTCGTCGTTGCTGAGTTGGCGCACCACCTGTCCGGTGCCAAACGGAGTGCGCTGCGATATCCGTGCCGCCGGTCGCACCACGGTGCCACTCACAAGCCCCATGCCACCAGTTTTGGTCAATTGCTGTAGGAAGTAGAAATCCTCCCCGGCCAAGCGGCAGTTCATCCCCCCGGCTTTGATGTAAGCACTGCACGTACACACCATGGTGCTGCCAATAGAGTGATAAGCATACGGTGAACCGGCCAACTGCAACCCGAGTACATGACAGCGTAAATACAACTCGTACAAGATGATTGATCGGTGTCCAGCGGAATCTTCTCCCGGCTGATGGCAATAGGGGATCACCGCTGCGCCAAAGTGCGCCGCAACAAATGAGTCTGATATCGACTGTAGGTAACGCTCATCCACCACGGTATCGGCATCGAGGTGAATCAGCAGGCCATCGTCAGTAAGATACGGCAACAGCAGATCACTGGCGATCTTACGCGCCATACCCACCCCACCCTGTTTGAAAGGTAGCTGCCGATCAGCGGAACTGGCATCGATCCACGCCAGCCGTAACGCCCCGAAGTGTCGGCCACCCCGTAGCTCGGCCAGATCGATCTTATTTTGGCACACCAGCTCAGGGTCACTATCAACGCGGCAATTGATAATCACCACTACCAGAGTGTTTTCCAGCACAATCGCCGGATTAGTCGCTATACTCTCCAACGTTGCCCACAGTTGCTCCCCCTCACCCAGTGCCGGAATAATCACTGCCATAGAACAAGAACTAACCAGCCCTTCAAGCTGCCACGACCCGGTGAGTTGACGCTGCTGTTGATAACATTTCAAGGGATTTTTTTTCATGCTATTCATCATCTGCCCAGCATAAAACAACAAGGTCATCCCCGCAATAGAGATGACCTTGTTAATTCTTCTATAATGATAAACTGGTGCCGCAACTTAATCGGCAATCAGATCTTCCTCATCGTACTCCTCAGTATCGAGAACCGGAGCTGCCTGAGTTGCTATAACAGTTTTCTTGGCACGCAACATCAACGATAAGCCGGCACCAAACATCAACATAATAGCCGCCGCTTTGAACGACAGGTCGAAACTGCCCGTTTTAACTACCATCATTTGGGAAATACGTACCAGAACAAAGGCACCGACACCCCAGGCACTGAACAGAATACCGTAATTCATTCCCAGGTTTTTCGCTCCCCACAAATCCTTGGCAAAGGAGGGAAACAACGACAGATTGGTGCCGTAACTGAATACCATCATTGTCACCAGCAATACCACCAGAATTGGGCTGCTATCGGTACCACCGAGTACCGGAATTGCCGCCAACATCAGCATTGCCTGAAACATCAACATAAAGGTCAAAGTATTGCCACGACCAATTTTATCGGAAACAATACCGGCAACCACACGACCACCAGCGTTACCAACAGACATTATCGCCACCACCAGAAAGGCCATCTCACCCATACTCGCCTTAGCCAAACCCTTAGCACTACCAATAACCATCAGCCCGGCACCGGCACCGATAAAGAAGCAAGTCCACAGAATGTAGAATTTAGAGGATTTTAGCACCTGACTGGCAGTCATATCTACATCGTTATTCAGTGCTGTGGTTGCAGGCAAAGTACCGGCGGGAACAAAACCTTCGGGAGGATTGGAAATAAACATGCTCAGCAAACTAACCACCACGGCAAAAACAACACCGAAGATCAACATCGACTGCTGCAACCCATAACCAGCCAGCAGATGATTTGCTAACGGAGCAATATACATGGGTGCCAAACCAAAACCTGCAACCACAATCCCGGCGATGAGACCGGTTTTGGCCGGGGAAAACCACTTCAGCGCCGGTGGAGTGGTGGCCGAATAGCCAAAACCAATTCCCATTCCGGCAATGATGCCAAAGCCGACAATCCATGACCAGTAGTTGGTAGTTTGTGAAACCCAGATAAAGCCGGCACCGACCATCAATCCACCGAGAATACAGGTGATGCGCGGACCATATTTCTGCTGTATTTTACCGGCGATAATCATCGACACCGAAAAAGCTAAACAGGCAACAGCATAAGGATCGTTAATCGACGCCTTGTCCCAAGTGAAAGCTCCGGCACCACCGGCAGCGATTGAGTCGGAAATCGCCCCCTTGAAAATGCTCCAGGTATAAAGAATACCCAGTGCTAAATTGATCCCTACTGCGGCAATGACGACGCTCAAACCCCTGTTTTTAATTTTCTCTGTCATAGTTGTTCTCTCCTGTGAATAGTTGATATTTGCATCATATTGAGCCGTGACATCCTTAAGCTGGTATGTACTCGGCCACTTAACTTTAAATGGAGCGATAACAGGTTTGCTTGATTCAACCTGTACCACCTCTGCCAATTGATCCCGCGCTGTAACCGGCTGCGACGCCCGGTCATGTTGATACGGGGGATACTTCATATTAAGTTGCTGAAACTTTGCACAATCCGTGTAACGCCGATCACAATACGCAATGATCATTTTGACGTCGTGGGTCGAAATATGACCGCAACCGACATCACACTTATTTTCATCCTGACGAAAAAACGGACACACACCTTGATCGGACATATGCACCTCGGTTATTGAACTCTTACGGCCTACAGAAACGTTACATTCCTAGCTGTAGCAACCTGTATACCAACGTTTGATGAAATGGATTTATTTGTAAATAACTGTTTGTAAACAATAGGTTACGGATTAGCAATAGGAGACATTTGGTCAGATATAGGGGATTGTTTATTTGCAGTTTTGCAAACAGGATAAAACATTTGCGACGTTGAAATAGGCTTATCCAAGAATGGACAACGCAGAAAATTAAGTGAAATAGTTTCCGCTAAATGCGTGAAACAGGAGGCTAGCGAGTGGTTCAACAGGCTACTGCCCAAAACGACAAAACCCCGTTTTGCATAGATGTCATGCGAAACAGGGTCTTATTTGCATTATTGCGAAATTAAGAATTATTGCGGAGAGATCAGGGGATCCAACCGCTATGACACAACTGATGGGTTACACGAAAAAGATAAGTATCTTCAAGGGATACTCCAAAGGGCACCAGCAGTAACAATGAAAGAAACATCAAAACAGATATACCAATCACCCAACTCAACAACTGGAAGTCTATCCTTTTAGGCTGATCCTCTTCCTGCTCTCGTTGACCAATACGGATCCGCCGCGCCACCTTTTTCATGATACGACCAGAACTTAAAAACATCACCGCCGCAATAGCAAATTGGGGCATCACATCCAGTGAAAAACTCCCTAAAGACAACATGATAGCGTAAAACCCCATGGCACACAGCCCAAACAGAGTCATCATTTTACTCAGTTTTGTATACATGTTGTTTCCTCCTAAGAGTCCTTCAAACCACAAGAATAAATATCTATTACAACAATATAAACACATCATGACAACAATCACAGGTAGTGTACAGTGTTTATAAGCTATATGATATCATACAGAGCACAATATCAGCTAAAACATATATTTATATTCGGAATGAAGTGTTAAACTTGCAAAGTTTATCTATTAATTATTCTGGTGTAGCTATTCAACGTGATGGGCAGGCAATTCCCATATCAAGGGACACAATGAGCCCATCCAGAACATTTTAGAGCGAATAGTGAGCCTAATTGTCGAAAATGTGAGGGAATATGCACCGATCAGACGATTCCGCAGTAGATTCTTGCTAAGTCCGACAGGCGTGGCTTAGGAAGATGCTATGATCGGCAAAGTGAAAGGTTCATTACAATGCAACTATTAAATAAATTTTCGCGTACATTGGGTCTACGCACCAAGATGTTCATATTGTTCGGCGGCCTGTGCTCTGTGGTGGTTATCGCTCTGGTTATGGTTAGACTATTTGGGCTACCACTGCTGGGTGATGACGGTGCTTTGAAGCGGATAAACATGCGTGCCGAACAGCGCATAGAACTGGTCGCCGCTTACAAGCACCAGATGTTGCAACACTGGTTTTCCGGTTGCCAATTCGAACTGCAACGACTGGCCCGACATAAACCGGTGCTTGCCACCTTGCGCCAAATTACAACCACTGATGAGCATAAACACACGGCTGCGTTACAGCAGTTGACCAAGCGCCTAGAATATTTCTGCGCCACCAGCCCCTCTTTTGATACTACTTATTTCGCCGCTACTCCATCCGGGCAAATCATTGCTACATCGAAATTATTAGCCACCGATATTACTTTTGGAGAAACTTTTCTGGCCAGAGCCATCGCCCACCCCGAATCGGTTACGGTTGACACTTATCACAATAGCGATCACAGCAACTGCGGTGTTGTTTTCGCTCAAACTGTGCTTGATCCGGCTTCTTCCCGGCCACTGGGAATATTTATCGCCACATCCAGCATGAATAATTTTATGTACGATATTTTGTACAATGTTAACGGGCTGGGGGCAACGGCGGAGGTGGTGTTAGTGGATCAGGATAATAATCCGATATTCCACTGCAAGCATAAAACTAAGGGGTTAAGGACAAAAAAAGATTGGAACTCCAGAAAAGAGGGCTGCCCGTTAATGTTGGCCGCCAAAGGGGGGCATGGCGTAACGTATAGCATCGATTATCGTGGTCAGGCAGTTGTTGCCGCCTACCGCTATATCCGTTTCGACGACCGCCATGGTTGGGGAATGGTGGTCAAACAGGATCGGGAAGAAACCGCGCAACTATTGCTGGGACGCATTCGCGGCAGCGTCGCTACCGGATCAGCGGGAATCGTATTGGTATTGCTGGGAGTGTTTTTCATCAGCCGCCACC
>JAYEOA010000022.1:0-45774 GCA_034722515.1 Thermodesulfobacteriota bacterium
CACGAAATTCTACAACGAAGGAAAGAACTTTACGCTGCAGCTAAAAACAACCGACCAGAAAGATGGTCAGGTAATTGTAGAAATTGGGATCGCATTGAAGTGGTTACGTTGAACTATGAGCAAGCGGCAAAGGAGCAGTTGTTACTCCGAGCAAATGGATAGATAAAAATACGACAGTTTACTTGACATCTACCGCCTTGTTTATTAATCAGTGGGGTCCCTGATTTTCTGTTATCCGAATTCTGTACTTGGGTCAAGTGAAGAAAGAGGTCAGATCTTGAAATAACAGTTAGCTCTGCTCTGCTCCCATCTGAGCAAACCCTTACGCATAGAATATCCTGACTCAGCGATTTCAGAAAAAATTCAGCCGTCTGCCGACCATTAACTCGATAGTTTTTAATTTTATCCAGCTAATTCAACCCTATGCCACGCAAAATGGTTTCGATTCGACAAAATCCGCTACCTTCATCAACCATCCTCCATCTGAATATCCATCTTACCTTTAATCAATTCCCAAGAGACCGGCGCTAAACCCCACCGATCTACTCCCACATTGACATAGCGCGAGTCATCGATCACTTTTGAATGTAGATGACCGTGCAGGTTCATAGAAAACCTGTCCATTTCACATGGATGAATGGGGCAGTGACTAAGCACAGTTTTTAATTTAAAATCGACAAAACCGTAAACCTTACTAAACACCTTCAAATACTTGATGGTTGGATAATGGTCATGGTTTCCCAGTACGAGTTTTTTCGTCCCGTTCAGGCGCTCAACCGTTTTCAAATCCGAAGCATGCCAAGCCACATCACCTAAATGCCACACAACATCCCTTTTACCCACCACAGAATTCCACCGATCAACCAATACCTGGTCGTGCTCTTCAATACAACTGAACGAACGAGCTACAAGCTCTTTCTTTATGATGTTTGTATGACCGAAGTGAGTATCAGCCGTAAAAAAAATTGCAGACATAGCATTTCCCCCTTGAGTTTAGACTATAGTATCACAAGTGGAGACGACTTCTATTCTGACACAGGGGGTTCGCCCCTACTTCCAACCGGCTTGTTGAATGCGCTCTTTGAGTTGCCGATCAGACAATGTTGAATCGCATTGGCCGGTGACCGTTTTTCCGGCATGGGCAAACACTGTTGGATTCCACTGCGATACAGACGACGCATCCACCGCGCTATTTTGCAATACTTTTGGGATGCGCTTGCCCTCAAGTAGATCGTAAATATCGTTAAAGTCTGCTTCGACACCAACGACATCACAGCCTGCCATCAACGCAACATAGAGAATTTGACAACATTGCATTTGCTCAGGCAGGTAGCCCCACTCCCAAAACACATTGATCGGCCAATAGCGCCAAGCTGTTTTTTGTGCATATTTAACGGGAGCAGCAAAACACAACACGACACTAGCTTCATATACACATTCGTCTAGTTCAATCCCTTCGGGCTTTACTACATACAGGCGTAATGATGATCGGTTTTTGAGTTGTTTGCCGATAAAATCGATACTATCACCGACGGCATTATGAAAGGATAAACAGGGATACATCGGCATTTCTTCCCCGCACAACCAACCACGCTGCACACCAAACAGATCAACCGCCCACACCAACCGTTGTTGCGTCCCCGTCGGGACTTCATTCTCTGTGTATGGTGTTTGAGCTAAAACAATTTGCCAGCGGTGCTCATTTAATACTGCAACAGAACCATCGTTCGCCCCTTCAACAACAGCAGTGTCAGCCTGCCGTGCATCTCGGCGTGGTTTAATGAAACTACAATAAAAATAGCTGAGTATGGCGGCAACAAAACACAAACCCAACGCAATCCAGAGAATATAAGCAAACCATTGCATGGTGAATCGTCCCTTCTAATAACAACCTGAATCAGGCAAGAAATAAAACAGGGGGAACCTTATCAAACGTCCCTGTATTCGACAATGATTTTTCGGTAATTCCTTGCGCCGTTGCACTGTTTCTGACACTATACAGCGTTAATGTCAAATCCTTGTGCTGGTGCTACTTCTGCACCTCTCAAGTTGATCAAGCAACCCCCATAATGCTGAAGCTACGTGCAGGAGTACTTACCATGTTGGTGAATCGTGATCAAAAGAGCGTTTTTTTGCTGGCACATATTGTTTTGCGCAACAATAAATTATCGATTCCGGTTTTACTTAGCGGCGATGCTATCCACTATAAAAAAGGATCGCATCCCACCATGTTGGACTGGGCTATCGACTACATTCAATGCTACCCGACAAACAACGATGATCAAGAACTACTTCATCATGTACATCTTCACCCGGCGCACAAATGGACTCCCGAACAATCACGTCGCGCTAGCGTTTGTGTTAAGGCATTTTACCTTCAACTGGATAAAATCAGACTGTATGCAACCGGTTTGCGCTGGCTTAACTCCGGCGGACGCAACATCATTTGCAACTATACTATTTCACAATACTCTACCCCAACTTCAACTGAACGAGATGATGAAATACAATAACGTTTATATCAACAGCATCAATTATGAACTGCCCCCTGTTGTAGTGAGTTCGGCTGAACTTGAACAACAACTGACTCCACTTTATGAGGCGCTGCACATAACAAAGGGGCAGTTACAGGCACTGACGGGGATCCGCGAGCGGCGCTGGTGGCAGCCCGATACGCCACTTTCTCAAGGCGCAGCAGCGGCAGGATGCAAAGCACTGGCTGCCGGTGGCGTTGCGGCTGGCGACATTGGTGCTATCGTCTACACCGGCGTATGTCGCGAACTGTTTGAGCCGGCTACGGCATGTAGGGTGGCCGATCAGCTCGGAATCGCCGGTGATGTGATGATATACGATATCAGTAACGCATGCCTCGGAGTGCTGAATGGCATTCTGGATATCGCCAATCGCATTGAGCTAGGACAAATTCGCGCCGGGCTGGTTGTATCGTGTGAAAGTGCGCGGGAATTAAACGAAACCACTATCCACCGGATGTTAGATAAAAAGGATATGGCATTTTTTACCCGCTCCATCGCCACGCTAACCGGTGGCAGCGGCGCTGTTGCGGTGTTACTCACCGATAACTCCTTCGCTAGCCCACAGAGCCATAAACTACTTGGCGCTGCTGCTATGGCACAACCAAAGCACCACCAACTATGCCGTTGGGGCATTGAGCCACAGGGGCAAGATCAATTTCGCCAATTTATGAATACCGACGCAGTTGCCGTTATGCAACATGGCGTCGCTCTGGGCAAAGAGACATGGGAACTGTTTCTGCGTACCCTCAATTGGCGGGAAGATCAGATTGCTCGGGTCATCTGTCATCAGGTGGGATCAGCTCATCAAAGTGCCATATTGAAGCAATTAAATATTGCAGCTAACAAGGATTTTTGTACCTATCCATTTCTCGGCAATATCGGCACGGTTTCTTTGCCCATTACCGCAGCTATTGCCGCCGAACGAGCAATATTAAAAACGGGTGACAATGTAGCGATGCTGGGGATCGGCAGTGGCTTGAACTGTATGATGCTGGGAGTTGAGTGGTGAAACGATTACTACCGTTTAATGGCAATTATTTATCTCTTGATGGTGACATCCGTTATCATTATCTGGATGAAGGTCAAGGCGAGCCAGTAGTGATGTTGCACGGCAACCCGAGCTGGTGTTACTATTATCGCCATTTGGCTTTAGCGCTAAGTAAAAGCCATCGTGTCATTGTGCCGGATCACATCGGTTGCGGGTTATCGGACAAGCCGGGCGACAATAAATACACCTATACTCTGTGCAGCCGTGTTGCCAATCTGGAGCAACTGCTGGAATCGCTGGAAATCAAAGAGAAAATCACTCTGGTGGTTCACGATTGGGGTGGCATGATCGGCATGGCCTACGCGACCAAATATCCCGAGCGCATCCAGAAGCTGGTCATTCTCAATACTGGTGCGTTCCACTTGCCCACAGACAAGCCTCTGCCCATGAGCCTGAAGATCTGCCGCGATACCGCTGTCGGCTCTTTTTTAATTCGCGCCGGCAACATCTTTAGTGTTGCTGCATCATGGGTCGGCTGCAAAATCAATCCTATGCCATGCGCATTGCGCTGTGCCTACACCGCCCCATACAACAATTGGCGCAACCGCATAGCCACCCTGCGTTTTGTGCAGGACATCCCTCTGGCTCCGTCCGATCCGGCCTATGCCGAGGTCAGCCGTGTTGAAGAATCGCTATCAAGCCTTAGTAGCGTACCCATGATCATCTGCTGGGGAGAACAGGATTTTGTCTTTGACCGCCACTTTTTAGAACAGTGGAAAAGCCGGTTCCCTGAGGCTCGCGTCCATACATGGAGTAATGGCGGTCACTATATTTTAGAAGATGCCGGATATGAAGTGATTCCGTTAATCTGCGACTTTATCCGTAATTCATCCACAGCGGACTAATCATGCAACCTGACCTAAACACCAATATTGCCATCCACTTGGTTCAACGTGCCATGGAGCGACCATACGCTCCCGCCGTTATTTTCCCCCATGGGCGCGACAAGAGCGGTCAGGTCAGCTACAGCCACTACACCTATCGCCAACTTGATGACCAGAGTAACCGCATCGCCTACGCCCTGCACCGACAAGGGATTCAATGTGGTCAACGCACCGTCCTCATGGTCAGTCCGGGACTCGATTTTTTTGCCATCACCTTTGCCCTGTTTAAGCTGGGGGCAACGCCTATTCTGATCGATCCGGGAATGGGGATAAAAAACATCAAAACCTGCCTTGAAGAATCTCAACCTGACATTTTTATCGGCATTCCCAAAGCGCACTTAGCGCGAAAATTATTGGGCTGGGGCAAAAAATCACTACAAATGTGCTTCACTACCGGAGCCGGTTGGTTGCCCGATACCATCAGTTTGCCCCAACTCGTCAAACGCTACCCGGCGAACAAAGAGTTCCACTGCTATCAGCCGGAAGATGGTGATGTAGAAAATAATGGCGACACCGCCGCGATTTTATTTACCAGTGGCAGCACCGGAGTTCCCAAGGGAGCTATTTACACCCACCGCAACTTCAATGCTCAAATCCAGGCACTCCAATCGCTATACAATATTGCGCCCGGTGAAATCGATCTGTGTACCTTTCCACTGTTTGCCCTGTTTGCCCCCGCACTGGGGATGACCGCTGTCATTCCCGATATGGATGCGACCAAACCGGCCCAGGTCAATCCCGAGCGCATTTTCGAAGCCATTGACGATTTCGGCATCACCAACATGTTCGGTTCGCCCGCCCTGTTGCGCCGCGTGGCCGACCAAGGGATTCGTCAACAGCGCACCTTGCCCACCCTGAAACGGATAATCTCAGCCGGTGCACCGGTACCGGCAACAGTACTGGAGCAATTCAGCGGCATGTTGAACGCAGATACCCCGATCTACACCCCCTACGGAGCGACGGAAGCCCTGCCTGTTTGTTCCATCAGTAGTCAGATGATCCTCAATCACACCCGCGCCTTGACCGATAGCGGCCAAGGGATATGTGTCGGTTTTCCCGTGGACAACCTTGAGGTCAACATTATCGCCATTGATGATAACCCTATTGAGTGCTGGAGTGATGATCTGTGTACCGCTGACGGTAAAATCGGTGAAATTTGCGTCAAGGGCGATCAGGTTACCCTGGGCTATTTCAATCGACCCGACTCGACACTGCTGGCGAAGATCATGACGGCAGATGGTGGTTACTATCACCGCATGGGTGACGTTGGTTATCGTGATAGTGAGGGGAAAATTTGGTTCTGTGGCCGTAAAACACATCGGGTGCAAACAGGTGACGAAACCTTGTTTACTATTTCGTGTGAAGCGGTATTTAATACCCACCCTCAAGTCTATCGTACCGCTCTCGTTGGTATCAACAGCAACATCGACAGCAACAACAATGGGAAACAACGCGCGGTACTCTGCGTTGAACTGTTACACAACGTTGATGCTGCCGGGAAACAGCAGATTATTGCCGATCTCAAAAAAATTCAGCAACGCTTCGAACACACTAAAGCCATCGAGTGCTTCCTGTTTCATCCCGCATTTCCCGTCGATATCCGTCACAATGCTAAAATCTTCCGTGAAAAACTGGCGCTCTGGGCCAGCAAGAAACTATCATGAAAGCACTGGTAACCGGCGGCGGTGGATTCCTCGGCTTTACCATCGTTAAAATGCTGCGCCAACAAGGTGTTGTCGTCCACACTCTGGCTCGCAACTCATACCCAAAACTAGAAGCACTGGGGGTAACTCAACACCTCGGCGATCTGGGCGATTATAGCGCAGTAGAACGGGCAGCAACGGGATGTGACACGGTGTTTCATGTCGCCGCTAAGGCGGGGATATGGGGCGATTACGCCGACTACTACAACGCCAATGTCATCGGTACCGATCATGTCATTCAGGCCTGCCGCACCCTCGGCATCAAAAAACTTATCTATACCAGCTCGCCCAGCGTGGTGTTCAACGGTCAATCAATGGAGGGGCTGAACGAAACTCTCCCCTACCCCGACCATTACGAAACTGCCTACCCGGCAACCAAAGCCATTGCCGAACAACATATTATTGCCGCCAACGATGCCCAATTAGCCACCGTATCACTACGTCCCCATCTAATATGGGGACCGGAAGATAACCACCTGACACCGCGCATCATTGAACGGGGCCGGACAGGAAAATTAAGGCGAATCGGCAAACAGGATCATAAGGTGGATTGTATCTATGTGGATAACGCAGCGCAGGCGCATCTACTGGCAGCTGAAAAGCTGTCTTCCATCTCCACCAAATCCGTCATCGCCGGAAAATGCTATTTCATCTCACAAAATGATCCACGTTATCTGTGGGATATTGTCAATGGCATCTTGGCAACCGCCGATATCGCTCCGGTGACACGCAGCGTCCATTTCTCAGTCGCCTACGGGATCGGCTGGCTACTGGAAAAGATCTACTGCGTGCTAAACAAACAGCATGAACCACCCATGACACGCTTCCTCGCCCGGGAGCTTTCCACAGCGCACTGGTTTGACACCAATGCAGCAAAAACAGATCTTGATTACACCCCAAACATTACCATCGAAGAGGGGTTGAAACGACTGAGGGATTGGCAAAGACCTGTTAAATAAAAGGAAAATAGCCATAGCAATAAAAGCAACAAAAAAATGAAATAAAAAATACTACAAACAGCACAACAATGTGTATACAGCAGTAGCTAACATACTGATATTACAAGCACTATCATAAGTGCCTATTTTTTATGCACTTAGCAAAACCACCCGAAAAACAAGCAAGTTAGCTAGTTAGTAAACCACTTTTCCCCTAGTTATCCACAGCGGCTGTGGACATAAGAATCATCATTCAAACAGGTGATAAAACTCGATGAATCAAATCATCTTCAGCATCAAAATATCATCCAAAGAATATCTGAAATTTTATCAGGGAAGTGCCAGTTGGGTCAATATTGTCGCCGAAGATGGTCGTCATCTGAGATTACCCGCCAAGCACCTGCGCCCCTTCCTGACCCACAATGGTATTGCCGGGCGATTCATCCTCAAGTTTGATGACAATAATGCCATGATTGCGCTGGAACGACTGTAAATATTTTCGCACGACCGGCATATAATCGTGGCAGGGCACATAGCAATGAAATGTTTAACCCTTGCTGATTCCTGAACCTACTTTTGCGTTCCGACAAAGGATTACTTAAACGTTACCGAGCAGCCACCCATAATAAATTACGAAAATCCTGCTAAACAAAGGTGTTTCAACTATGATGATCGTGCTATTTATCCCCCTCGGGATACTATGCTTGTCCGTAGGCTGGTTGTGCTTTAAGGTCAACCAACCTGTAAAAGCTGTGACCATTGCTCTAATCGGAGTCTTTTTTCTGGTTAGCGCCTGGCTCATGGGCTATGGCTCTATGCTATTGCTGCAAAATATCAAAACCAATAAAGATGATGGTGTTATAAAAACTAGACAGATCAAAACTCCTACGGGAGCTGCGTTTGTGTAGGAGTCGCTCTCCAGAGCGCAAGTTTTTTCGATAACGCCAGACCATCAATTTCAATTTTGATTTATCTACTGCGTGCCCTTTTCCCCTTGTAACTCAATAGCATCTAAACCGTCCTGGACCAGACGCAACTCCTTTTTTTTCGGTTTTACTTCACCATTGAGCGCCGAACCCAATTCTACCGCCAGATCATTGGTGCTCACCGTACCATCAATCCGCCCACCCTGCTTCACATGTAACGCCTCCACCGTCAGATTGCCATCAACCTGACCGTAGCAAACACAGCTCTGAGCAATCACATCACCCACAACCTTGCCCTTAGCACTAATTATCAGATGCTCACCACACAGGTTGCCGTCAAATTGGCCATCAATACGCATGGTGCCCTGAAAACTCATTTCACCGGTAATTTCTGTTCCCTCACCAAGAACGGTGGTAAGGACTTCTGGATTTTTATCTTTCTTTGATGATGACGAGAACATAAAACCTCCATTAACATTCAGTAGCGTTATTTTTTTAGGAACGTAAAACTATACGGATTGATAGCGCGACCGTGATCGCGTATCTCGTAGTGTAGGTGAGGACCTGTCGAACGGCCGGTGTTACCCATGGTACCAATTACATCACCACGAGCAATTTTCGCCCCTTTTTTCACCTTAAATTTATTCAGATGACCAAACACAGTGGTAAAACGATCACCGTGGGCAACCTTTACCATTTTACCATAGCCTGAAACATATCCGCAGCTAACAACGGTACCGTCGGCAGTCGCTTTAACCTTGGTTCCAACAAAGTGAGCGATATCAATTCCGCTATGAAACGCTTTTCTGCCGTTAAATGGATCACTACGCCGACCAAAACTGGACGAAAGATAACCCTTACAGGGGACACCTAGTGGTGTCTGCTCAAGAATATCGATCAATTGTGCCGAAAAAAACAAGGCGTCATCGCTATTATCTGCAGATGGTTCTATATATGGTCCTCCGCTATTCTCGCCATCACCATCTTCTTTGAGCGCAACCTCAATCCCCACCTGAGTCAAGATTGATTCCAAATGCGAGCTACGCTCATTGAGATGCTGCACCGCATTACTCAATAACTCTTGCTTTTCAGCCTCATTACGCTTCACCTGAGTGGATAATTGCTTATTTTGCGTCGATAACGAATCGACACGATGCTCCAATTCAACCACCGTCAACCGCCGATCATGCTGTTGCAGTAATGACGTCACCGACACATACAACGACGCCACCAACACCAATACCAATACACAGGTGACCATCAGCGCAGTTCGGATACGACCTTTGCGCACCACCAGCGAACGAGAGCGACCATTTTCGGCAGCTATTATGATGTGAACTTTATTATTCATGAATTAATCTCTCCAGTCTCGAACAATAAAATGGAGATAGAATCTGTACCACTTAATTTTACTTAACATTCAGCATGGATAGCTACTCAACAAACTTAGGTCTCGGCCAATTGCCAGAAAGCTTGTACTGCCGGTTTCTGCAAGTTTTGCTTACTGGAACACAAGCCTACCACATAGGCTTCCAATTGCGGAGCTCGATCTAAAACAACCACACCGTCCTTGAACGGACTGCGCTCAAGAACCAGTTGCGGGACGATACCAACTCCACAGCCTAAGTGAACCATGGGGATAATCGCTTCATTGCCGGATACTTCAGTAGTGATTTGGGGGGTTATCCGGTTCCTCTTTAGCCATTTATCAAGTCGCCGCCGTGACAATCCAACCTGCGGGAGAACCAGCGGAGTCTGTGCCAAATCCAGCGATCCATCTTCCCGAAAAATTAGTGCGCCAAGCAATTGCCCCGCCGCGATAAAAATCAGTGGAGTGGTCATAATCGGCAGAAATTCAACTCCGGCACTACGCCGATCTGGTAGAGCAGCAACAGCAATATCGATTTCACCGGATTCTATCTGGAGCACAGCCTTTTCAGCGGCACCGGTACGTAATTCAAGTTGAATATCCGGGTACGCTTTTCGATATTTTTCCAGAAGATCAGGAAGCAGACTGTAAACAGCAGTAATCGATGCATAAAGTGATAGGGTTCCGACAAACTTCTTATTGCCTGCCAGAGAATCTTGAAAGCTATGAAAATCTAGAACAGCTTGGCGAGCGTAGAGACAAAATTGTTCACCGGCAACAGAGAGCTGAACTTTGCGATTATCCCGCGCAAATAGAGTTTGCCCCAATTGCTCTTCCAAGCGTTGAATGGTGCGGGTCAGCGCTGAAGGACTTAAGTTACATACCGCACTGGCACGACCAAAATGGAGCAATTCGGCTGTTGTCAAAAAAATTTCAAGCTCGCGTATATCCACAAACCATCTCCTTAAAAGCACATACCTGAAGCAGCGCCACGAGAAACCCACGATTGTTTCACATTACGCAACACAATATACAGAATAAATCAATTTACGCAATGCTGTGTTTCCGTTATTGTATGCGCCATCAACTTATTATTACCATCCACACAATTACACCAATCAGGGAGAAATCATCATGGGTCAAAACTATTTCAATTCGTTATCGTTCAGCCGCAAGTTGCAGGAACTCGGAACTTGTTATTTCATGGACAGCAGCGAGTTTGACGGGGTTGTATGCCTCAAAGGTAAAAAAATTGTTATCGTTGGTTGCGGCGCTCAGGGTCTGAATCAGGGACTTAACATGCGTGATAGCGGTCTGGACATTGCCTATGCCCTGCGCAAAGTTGAAATTGATGAAAAACATATCTCTTGGCAAAATGCTAGCGATAATAAATTTGAGTTCGACACCATCGAAAACATGGTGCCAAAGGGAGATCTGGTACTAAACCTGACTCCGGATAAATACCATACCCCGGTGGTTAATCACATTATGCCACTGATGAAAAAAGGTGCCTGTCTCTCATATTCACACGGATTCAACATCGTCGAAGAAGGAATGCAAATTCGTGATGATCTGACAGTTATTATGGTTGCGCCCAAGTCACCAGGATCTGAAGTGCGTGCCGAGTATCTGCGCGGTTTTGGTGTACCAACTCTGATCGCTGTCCACAGCGAAAATGATCCCAACGATGAAGGTCTTGATATTGCAAAAGCGTACTGCTGCGCTACCGGCGGTGATAAAGCCGGTGTGCTTATGTCATCATTTGTAGCTGAAGTTAAATCTGACCTGATGGGTGAGCAAACCATCCTCTGTGGTGTTTTGCAGACCGGTTCTATCCTCTTTTACAACAAAATGGTCGCTTCCGGCATTGAATCCGGCTACGCCTGTAAACTGATCCAATATGGCTGGGAAACCGTTACCGAAGCTCTCAAGCATGGCGGTGTCACTAACATGATGGATCGCCTCTCCAACCCGGCCAAACTGCTCGCCTTCGAACTGGCTGAGGAACTCAAGGAGATCATGGGACCATTGTTTCAGAAGCACATGGACGATGTTTTGTCCGGTGATTTTTCTCAAACCATGATGGCCGACTGGGCTAATGATGATGCTGATTTGCTGCGCTGGCGCGAAGAGACCAATAATGAGCCATTCGAGAAAGCACAAGCGCAGTCCGCAGATATTCCAGAACAGGAATACTTTGATAATGGTATTCTGATGGTTGCCATGGTAAAGGCTGGCGTAGAAATGGCATTCGATACTATGGTCGCTGCCGGAATCAAGGAAGAATCTGCATACTATGAATCATTGCACGAAACGCCCTTGATCGCCAATGTCATTGCCAAGAAAAAGCTCTACGAAATGAACAAAGTTATCTCCGATACCGCTGAATATGGTTGCTATCTATTCTCCCATTCCTGTGTGCCTTTGTTGAAGGATTTCATGGATAATGTTGATACGGACATAATTGGCAAAGGTCTAACTCTGGATGATAACGGTGTCGATAATCAAAAACTGGTATCCGTTAACGCCGAGATTCGCAATACCTTAGTCGAAGAAGTTGGCGAGGTTCTGCGTGAAACGATGCAGGAGATGAAATCTATTGTATAATTCCCTGCACTGCTTGTGATAAAGATTGCTAAGACCACCTATGTTTCAATGTAGGTGGTCTTCGTTTATTAAAACGCAAGATGAGGAAAAATCATAATGCTGCGCTTGTTTATTTTTTTTATCCTGATTTCGCTGCCATCTGCAATATATGCAGCAGATAGCGACTTTAAAATCTGGCTTGAGTGTTTCAAAAAAGAAGCCATTGCACAGAAGATCAGTCGATCCACTGTCGATATGGCTCTAAATAACATTCGAGCGTTGCCAACAGTTGTTAAGCAAAAAAACAACCAGCCTGAAGTACAAAAGACCCTTGAGCAGTACCTTAACGATGCTATTAATGAATACCGCATTCGCAAAGGTAAAAAACTGCTGCGCCAGCATCAGCCATTACTGGACAATATTTACCAAAAATACGCAGTAGCGCCCCACTACATCGTCGCGCTATGGGCAATGGAATCAGACTTCGGTCGCATAACCGGAAAAACACCGGTTATACAGGCACTGGTAACTCTTGCGTGGAGAGGTCGGCGGAGCAATTACTTTCGCCAAGAACTACTTAATGCCCTGCACATTATTGATAAAGGTCTTATTCCACTAACATCGATGCGCGGTTCATGGGCCGGAGCTATGGGACAAGTACAATTCATGCCATCCACATTCCTCTTATTCGCTGTTGACGGCAACAATGACGGTCTCATCGACCTGTGGAACACAGAGGCTGACTGCTTGTGTTCAGCGGCCAATTATCTAGCGAAATTGGGGTGGAAAGGGCAGCAGCTATGGGGTCGCGAGGTTCAATTACCGCCGGGATTCACGTCTGAACAGATCAAATTTAAGCAACAAATGAAACTTACCCGATGGCACAAGCTTGGGATACGCAAGGTTGATGGCACCGACCTGCCCCATAGCGCTATGCTGGCGTCATTGGTACAACCCGACGGATCTACCGGGCGATCATTCCTCGTTTACAACAACTACCGCACCATCCTTAAATGGAATCGTTCCCATAAATTCGCTATCGCAGTAGGATTACTGGCTAATTTTATCGGTGAAAAAACTGTACACGCCAATACAACTAAATAACCTCCATAGGACTTCCGCGTGAGCCGACAAAAAAAGAATCTGAAACAACGACTATATCCAATCTTTACCCTATGCGCCCTACTGGCGATGCTGGTCTGCGCCCAAGGGATCAGTAGTGGGCTCAGTTTATCGTCGTTCAACCGCCTCCATCTGGATGCGGTAGTTTCCAGCTACGATGCCGTGGGAGGCGACCTCGCCAACAAAATCAACCGCGCCTTACGCTTAGGCAAACCACTAGAAAATTTTATTGGCATGGAGAAGTTGCTGGTGCAGGGAAAACAAACCAGCCAGAAGCTTAATAACCTGAGCATTTTAGCGCAAGATGGAAAACCGCTGTACAGTCTGAGAGAGCAACCAACCATCGACTTAACCGCTACAGCAGCACCCCGGCAAAACAACAGCATTTATCGCCAACATGGACAACACCATCACCTGTTATTCCCCCTGCAAAACCGCTCTGAAAATCTTCAGGGGTATTTGTGCCTGAGTTTTGATAGCGACCAACTCGATAGCAAGCAAAGCCAAATCATACACAGCAGCCTAACCGTGCTGGGCTTCACTACCCTCATTGCGTCACTATTGCTTGTTCTGGGTTTCTATTTTATTTTCAACCACCGCGCATTACGCCGTCGTCGCATAATCTATCTATTTATATTTGCCGTTCTCGGTGGCGCACAACTCACGTACAGTCTGTACAACATCACCTTATTTCAACAACACTACGTTGAAATCACCAATACCAAAGCGATCACCATTGCTCAATTGCTTAAACGGGATGTTAATTTCCTCCTTGAACGTGGCCTGAAACTTGACACCCTTTACAAAATCGATAACCAAATGGCACAAACCGTCGATCGCGTTGCCGAAATAGCCACCCTTGACATCATCGACAACCACGCCGCCACCCTCTACCACGCCGGCAGCACTCAAACACAAGCGACGCGGCTAATCAGCTACCTACCCGTGAGCAAGCACGGTAATCAGGTTGGACAGATAAAGATCGTGCTAAATCCGAAAGTGATTCAGGCAAACACGCTGGAAATTGCCCTCGACTCGCTAACGGTAGTCGCCCTGTCGCTGTTATTCATCATCGAGTTGATGATCTTCCTCTTTGCCACCCTGTTGGCACCACTGGTTCGCCAAAAACACCATGAGCAACAACTTGATGATCAGGATGCCCTGATCCGACCGGCCACCTTCATCTATATTTATGCTGCGTCGCTGTGTTACTCCTTTATCCCTCTATATATGCAGCAACTCTATCACCCTATAGCCGGACTTTCACGCGAAGTCGTTCTGGGGCTACCACTGACCATGGAGATGCTGGGTGGGGGTTTGGCTCTAATCCCTGTCGGTCACTGGATTGATCGCAAAGGATGGCATCAACCCTTCATCTGCGGCAGTATCATCAGTATCGCCGCTGCCATTTTATCGGGAATAGTCACTGACCCGGTGTCCTTTATTGGCGCCCGTACCCTGATGGGAATAGGCTACGGCATGGTGTGGATGTCTGCTCAGGGATTCGTCCTCCTTAACACACGCCCTAACCACCGCGCCCGTGGAATTTCCAATGTGGTGGCAGGAATCTTCTCTGGTATTATCTGTGGCAATGCTGTCGGTGCCATGCTCGCACAACATCTAGGCTTTCGCCCGGTGTTTGTTGTCGCTGCCGCACTGATGGTGCTGTCCCTCGCATTCACCCTGCTATTTATGCGCCACAGTTTTAAAGCGCCGCTACAAACACTTAACCAATCACACACGAATGAGCAACCAGAACAAAAAAGATTAGGATTACTCCATCTACTCACCGATCCGCAAGCACTGTTGTTATTCGGCTGTAGCTTGCTGCCATACTCGGTAGGAATGGTTGGATTGCTCTACTATGTCAGCCCCATCTATCTCAAACAACTCGGAACCAGCCAGTCAACCATTGGTCGGGTAATCATGCTCTTCGGTCTGTGTATGATTTTTATCGCACCACGCATCAGCCATTTTGCCGATCATTTAACCGATAAAAGACCACTGGTCATTATCGGAGGGTTACTGGGCGGGATCAGTCTGCTGCTATTTGAGGTTTCAAAATCGTTTTGGACGGTACCGATTGCCGTCACCCTGCTCGGTCTGTCGGTGAGTGTCAGTGCAGCATCACGCAACCTGCTCACCATCGGACTGCCCATCACTCAAACCCTAGGCACCACGCGGGTAATGGGAGCATATCGCAGTATCGATAAAATGGGGCAAGCCTTGGGACCATTGATCCCGGCACTACTGTTGAGCTACATGGAGATCCCCTCGGCCATGGCGACTATGGGCATAGCTTATCTGATATTAACAGCATTATTGATGTGGGGGTTAAAGCGTCAGGGAGAGCAACAAGATGTTTAGGTGGCCATCGGATCATCGACAAGAAAACAACGATTCTGTTGTAAAGCCTCGCTAATTGCGCGACTAAAATCAACCAAAGGTGCCCAGGTCAGGCGAACACCATTGTGTTCAGCCTCGCGGACAACACCGCGCTCCCTTAAATAATCGAGGCGACGCTGCTGATTGTAGGGGGGGAAAGCAGCACCATCAGCACCAACAGAGCGCAGATAAGCCCGATAATTCACCCCCCGCCAAGGCAGATCACCCAGTTGAACCTGCCCGACGATCTGCCGTTGATGGCGATAAGGCACTGCTTGCTCCAGCTCAATACTATGAATCGGGGTCGCATAAAACCCGGGCATATCGATGTTAACAATCAATGCATCAACCTGATGGAGATAATTACACAGCGTATTTGCTCCGAGGGTAGCAGCGTAATCCAGACCCGCAGGCAAGCGGTCAAGAATATCCAGCATGCTGTACATGGGATCGCTGGTTCGGGTGAAGCCCCGCTGGCGCAATTCTTCAGAAAAACGCCCCACCTCCGAACGACTCAATTCTCGCTGAAACACCCTGCCCAGCAAAAAACTATAGATGGTATAGCTGGGGATCAATAACAACTCAGGCTGACAACTCAGCAGACAGTGCAACAACGATTCACTCAACTGTGCATAGTCCTCTCCCGTTTGCTGGTGCAAACCACGCAAACGGGCATGCACCAACACCGGACGCTGGGCAGGAATGTACGCTCGATCAAACAGTCTTTGTAACATCCCCACCACCTTAAGGTTTAGCCACCGCCACCTCTGTGTAAATTTCATCAGCCGCACCGAGAATATCCACCGAAGGATCGTAACCGATCTGTTGCGCTGTTTTCAAATTAATAGCAATCTTGGGCGGGTTCTGAAAGCGCTGCACTAATTGGCGTGGTTTGGCACCGTTAAAGATTTTACTTAATGTCTGCGCGTAAAAATCACCTATATAACTAAAATTTGCCAGAGAGATACTTAACAACACACCGTGTTCCACCTCGTCAGAAAGTCCCTGGGCAAAGGTTGGCTTTTTTGCTACGATTTGAGGAGCCAAAATCCGCGGCAGATTAGCTAAATTGACACCGGGATGCCGGGTGATATACACCGCATCAACCTGCTCAGCCAATTTGGCATAACAACGCACCACATTGGCTTCAGCCTCCTTTTGGCTCACATCATTAAATTTAGCATTACAGCTATGCAGCTTGAATCCCAACTCCTCGGCCACTGCCTCCACACTGGCAATCGCACCAAATCCACGACCTTCGTCACTCTTTTCGTAAACAATCCCCAAGGTGTCAAAATCGAAAATATCCTTAAATAAACGCACTTGGCGTTTATGCCGTTCCGGATCTACCTTGGCGTGAATATGATCATAGCCGGAATCCTCAACCGAGCTAATGATACCCGCAGCCAGAGGGTCTGTGGTTGATGCAACCAAGGTTGGCACATGATGATCATTGTTCGCCAAATCCTGACCTGCCCAAGTCCCCAGAGCCAGCATCAAATCAATATCCTGCTGATTATTAAGCCGACGAAGAACCTGCTCCTTCACCTGCTTACGACGTTTTTTATCCCAGCCCGATTCGTACCAGCCATCGGCTACAAACTCCAGATAATCACTTTTGGCCCCGGTCGCCAACCACTTCCACAACACGCTGGTATCTTTATCGTTCGGAAGCAACGGTAATGGGGTATCCTCCATCCAACCTAAACGAACCAGCCCCTCCACCATCGCCACCAAGGAGCGTTGATAGGAGCCATAATCACCCCCCTGAAGATAACCTATGCGCCAGCGCTTCCCATGATTCGTTGTCGGCGTAGTGGAAAAGTCCCCTGACGCAGCAAAGCCGGTTGCTGTTGTAACACTCAAAAAAATGAATAGTGAATAACACAGAACAACATAAAATATTTTCTTATCCAACATATAAACTCCTCAAACCAAGAGTGATGGCGTCGCAAAAATTCACCAACTGCTGCGCCATTACAAAACCATCAATGATCGACATCGCTTTGACAAAATCCCCGTTGCTGCAGAAAATTAAGGGCGCGACACAACCCCATATCGCAAGAGGTTTGCGCTTTAGCGCATAGCTGATCCATTTCATTGAGGCGCACCCGCGATCCGTCACACTCAATCTTCTTGACAATGGCTTCCGGAGGCAACGACATGGCCAGACGAAAATCGTCAAACGCCGCTTCATAATGAAATAATTTACGCGATGCCATGCCACGATTCATTATTGCTTCGGCAAACTGTGGTTGCAACTCTATAGCTCGGCTATATGCGGCGACAGCAGCAGCATAATGCTGTTGTTGATAATAAAGACTCCCCAAATTATTGTGAGCATCGGCATAATCGGCATTTAAAGTGAGGGCATGGCTAAGATCATCCTTGGCGGCAGCATATTGAGCCAGATTCAAATATGCACCGGCACGATTGTTGTAAATATGGGCATTTTCTGCATCCAGCACAATAGCCTTATTGAGAAAGATGATAGCCTGCTGAGGATCACTATAACGACCATTATCCCATAATTTAATCGCCTTTTCGTGCCACTGCGATGCGGTTAATGCCGCGCTAAGTTCTGCGAATTTAGCACTGAGTTGAACCGGTTGTGCAGCCGCCAAACGATTCTGTTGCTCCAATTGACGAATGCGGGTCAGTAGTTCCTGTTCGCGCTGCTGAATTTCATTATATTTACGCAGCAGCGTCCGATCTTCCAGCAACTTTTGAACCCTCTGCTCAAGAATATCAGTATCTACCTCAATACGAGTTTGCAGGATCATACCAAACGTTTTTGGCGTGGCATAGTTCTGGCGATCAATAATCTCCGTCTTTAAAATCCCGGAGGCCAAAGCCGTTACCTCATCACGGGCTAACATCGAATTCTCTACGACAGTCAGGCTTTCAAGATATGTACCGGCCATATCCAAAACCTCACTCTTTGCCCTGGCTACCGCAGCAACGTAAGCACCTTCCGGTGACTGGCTACCGGAAAATGGCTGATCCACCTGATGATCAAACACCTTTTGTCCGGCAAAAACCACTTCCCAACCGGCCAACAAAAACAACACCATCAAACACCCACGCATAAAACACATTTTCTTCATAGGAGCAGCACCTCAATTATTATCAAGATAAAAACCTAAACTAAGCGTATAGCATAAAACATAACTTTAATTTCAACTACCTTTTAAATACATAAGGCCGCCTGCACAATTGCAAGCGGCCTTTAATTTACCTGTGTTACATCAATCTTTGTCCTGACTAGTTGGCACTTACCCCTTCGGCCATCAGCTTCGTTAATGCCCGGGCAAAAACGACGGGATCACGCGGTTTATCTCCTTCAAGGAGTAAAGCCTGATCGTAGAGCAAACCAGCGTATTCCTTAAGCTGCTCGCTACCACTATCATCGGCAAATAACTGCTGCATACGGGTGATCAAGTCGTGGCTGGGATTCACCTCCAACACCCGTTGACCCTGGGGAACCTGCTGTCCCATAGCTTCGAACATCTTGGCCATTTTCGGATCAAGATCGTCGGCACCGGCCACCAAACACACGGCAGAATCTTTAAGACGCCCCGAGATACGCACTTCGGCGACAAGATCCTTGAGTTCTTCCTGCATCAATTCGAGCAGATCACTAAATTCTTTTTTCTGTTCTTCCTTGTCGCCGTCACCGAGATCAAGATCGCCCTTGATGGCAGACTGGAACTGCTTTTCTTTATAGGTAGCCAAACCGGAGATGATGATGTCATCAAAATCATCAGTCATGATCAGCACTTCGATCCCCTTCTCCTTGAACACTTCCAGATAAGGGGAGGCTTCGGCACTGGCGCGGTCACCACCGGTGATGTAGTAGATCTCTTCCTGATCCTCCGGCATGCGCTCAACATATTGTGCTAGTGTGATAGTTTTGCCCACCTCGGTGCTGGTCGATTCAAACAACAGTAGATCGGCAATGGTTTCACGACGCTCAAAATCGTGATGTATACCCTCTTTGAGGATACGACCGAACTCCTCATAAAAGGTGCTATAAGCTTCGGCATCATCCTTTTTTAGCTGCGCTAAGGTGCCGAGAACCTTTTTAGTGAGGTTCTTTTTAATCACCGCGATCACTTTGTTATCTTGCAAAATCTCGCGACTGACATTCAGTGGCAAATCGGAAGACTCCACAACCCCTTTGACAAAGCGCAGGTAAGCCGGAAGCATCGCCTCGCAATGATCCATAATCTGCACCCGACGCACATAGAGGGTCGGACCAATCTTATAATCCTGATAAAAAATATCGTGGGGACGTTTTGCCGGCAAATAGAGCAATGCGGAGAACTCGGTAGTTCCCTCAGCCCGATAATGAATCACCCGCGCCGGGTCACTAAAATCGTGGGAGATATGTTTGTAAAATTCGTTATACTCCTCATCACTGACCTCATCCTTACTCTTGAGCCAGATCGCCTTGCACGAGTTAAGGGTTTCCTCCTTAATCTCGGTGATACTTTTCTCTTCATCGTCGGGATCAGGCGTGGTACGAGTTACCTCCATTACCACCGGATACTCGATAAAATCGGAGTATTGCTTAACGATCTTGCGAATTTCCCACTCTTCGAGGAACGATTTCGCATCCTCTTTGAGTGTCAAGATCACATCGGTGCCCTTGCTCTGCTTCTGCGCTTCATCGATGGTATAGGAACCATCAGCATCAGATTTCCACACCACGGCTTGATTGGCATCAGCACCGGCCTTGCGGGTAAGCACCGTCACCTGATCCGCCACCATAAATGAGGCATAAAAACCGACACCGAACTGACCGATCAGCTCCGGGTTGTTTTCTACCTCATTACTCTCTAATAGTTTAATAAACTCCTTGGTGCCGGAATGGGCAATAGTTCCCAGAGCATCAACGGCTTCATCACGGGTCATGCCGATGCCATTGTCACGGATAGTCAATGTTCCCGCTTCCTTATCGGCAATCAGTTCAATCTTCCACTCATCACCACCTTCGGCAACAGCAGAATTGGTGAGAGATTCGTAGCGTGCCTTGTCGATAGCATCGGATGCGTTGGAGATCAACTCACGCAAAAAGATTTCTTTATTGGAATAGAGCGAATGGATCATCAAGTCGAGAATCTTATTAACTTCGGTCTTAAAAACGTGCTTGCTGGCTGTCATTGAATCGGTTTCCTCCTGTAAAGATAAAATAAGAAACTACTCAGTGTGATGGGCACGCAATCCCCATACTTGAAATGTGATGAATAGTTACTAAAATAATTGTATTGCGGCAGTGAAGATAAGCACCCTGACGTAGGTTGTCAACCCTCGCCGCGAATAAATAGCTACCATTATTCCAGTGGTAAATATTCAACTTGAACAATTTCAAGTTCATCTTCACCGCCGGGAGTCCTAACGCTTACCACATCCCCTTCGTAACTACCGAGCAATGCCTGACCAATAGGCGACACCCAGCTTATCCGGCCACCGAAAGGATCGATCTCATCAACACCGACGATACTAAGTACCTTCCGTGTCCCTTCCTCGTTTTCAACCGTAACGGTACAGGAAAACAACACCTTGTCACCGGCCACTTTGCGTTGATCGACAGGGTTGATAATAACCGCCGCATCCATGCGCTGAGTCAAATAGCGAATGCGCCGGTCAATTTCACGTAATCTTTTTTTTCCATAATGATAATCAGCATTTTCCGAACGATCACCATTAGAAGCCGCCCATGCCACAGTTTTCACCATTTCGGGACGTTTCACATATAATAGATCCTTGATCTCGGCTTTGATTCGTTCGGCACAACCGGTGGTCATATAATTACCTTGACCCTTAATTGCCGGTATGCTGATTTGCTCATCATCCTCTTCGAACACATCGTCATCAAACGGTGCAGGGGGGTCAATCTTGTTCATGGTAGCTCCACATAATAAACAGAAAATCATCTTATAAAAGCTCTGGCATTTTATGTCTACATTTGATTTTACATTTATCCTTCTTGCGTAAATCTCCTCTTTTAAATTCGCAGCAACCATGCAGGATAACGATCACCCGAAATACAAAAAGCCACCGCAGCTATACGATGGCTTTTTGCATTCAAGGAAAGAACAATTTAGTGTGCGGCACCAATATTAACCTGTAATACCGGCTGAGGCGTTTTAGCAGTACTGGCCGGCAACAGCGGATGCATCACTTGAGGTTGGTCACCACTCAATCCTTCAAGCAGGCTGACAATCAAAGCGACCTCTTCATCGTTAAGATCCATCCCCAACTGCGATGTTCCCATAATAGCGACGGCCTGCGTCAACGTCCACACCTTGCCTGAATGAAAATAGGGAGATGTCAGCGCGATGTTTCGCAGCGGCGGAGAGCGGAATACATAAGCATCGGACACCGTGTTGGTGACCTTGAAACGCCCCTTATCATCTGGAGGCAACACCTCTGCACCGGGCTGCTCAACCACACCAAAGGGAAAGTAATCGCTACCACCGAGATTGACCCCAGCATGACAATCTGCGCAGCCATTGTTAATAAACAGATCAAGACCCTTCTTCTGATCGGCAGATAATGCGTTATTATCTCCCGCCATAAAACGATCCAAATCATCATTCGGCGTAATCAATGTAGCTTCAAAAATTTCTATCGCCTTGGCCATATTATCAAATGTAACCGGATTTTTTTCACCGGGGAACGCTTTACCAAACAGGGCAACATACTCAGGAATCGAGTTAAGCAATAACACAACAGCTTCTGGGGTATTATTCATTTCAACTGACGCCTGAACGGGTCCTTTGGCCTGCTCGGCTAAATCTTTAGCCCGACCGTCCCAAAACTGAGCCGAATTAAAGACCGCATTATAAGTGGTCGGTGCATTGCGTGGCCCCTTTTGCCAACCATGACCCGTTGATGTCTCCTGCAAATCACCACCGGCGAGGCCAACATTGTGACAGGTTTGACAGCTAATAAGCTGAGATGCGGACAGGCGTGGCTCAAAATAAAGCATATGACCAAGGTGCAATCTGGCAGCGCTGGCCGGATTA
Source organism: Thermodesulfobacteriota bacterium (assembly GCA_034722515.1). GTDB lineage: Bacteria > Desulfobacterota > Desulfuromonadia > Desulfuromonadales > Desulfuromonadaceae > Desulfuromonas. The sequence goes on from JAYEOA010000022.1 coordinate 22,530, forward strand.
CCTTGCAGCGTCGGTGCAACGCTCGGAACAGCTTCAAACATCCCCTTACTCAAAGCACGTAATTCGCCATCTGAGGCACTAGCCAATGAAACGCCTGCCAGCAACAACACGGCGAAGCCCAAAACAAAAATCTTTTTCATCATTTCTACTCCCTTCATTGCATGTAATAATCAAACAACATTCAGCCATGCCTTCAATAAAGCATTGACAACGTCAAATACTATAACTATTTTGGTCATCAATGCAAGACATAAATCATTTCTCTGTTGATATTCTACCCTATAAACACCGATACACAACTTAACACAGCGTTCAATTTGTTCTGCTTGATGCTTAATCAACCATCATGCATCACCATATATTCCCCGGTTGACACAACTTATAGTTCTATGTAATTTTGGTCGCATGAGAAACTATATAAAACAACTCACAATCTTGTTTGTATCTACTAGCATTTATCTAAGTTTCCCCTTAGTCCTTTGCGCCGCTGAACACGATACCGAGTTAAATACAGAAAAAGATAGCTCAGCATTCACACAAAACACCACTTCACTCAGGGAAAAAAAAGGTAACATCCTCAATATCATTTTAGATAAATCACCACAAGTTTCAACGGAACGTGGCACCTTGATCGTTGAAGCATATTACGACAAAAACAACAATCAACAATGGGATAACGATGAATATGATTTAAAAGGGGAAATTACCTGCACCCTAGATAACATCAGCTACCAAATCCCGGCCTTTATCCCTGCCTTGGACTACAATGCCCGCTATAAGATTAGCTGTCAGGGCTCAAAGCACTATCAACCAACCAAAGCCCAAAAAAACGTACTCATTTCCCGTCGCGGTCAAATCATTAACATGGCCATCCCCTGCCATCCAGTACCCTATCAACACTAAACCTTCGGATATGACTTCGCTTCCAGCAAGATAAAACCACCGACAGAACAGACTATTACCTTAATTGTACAAAAATTATTAGCACTCTACCCCATTGAGTGCTAATATGACTAGATCGAAACTATCAAAATATTGTAAAGCTATGAGGTGACAACAATGAATCACTTACCCATTGCCACAGGCTCTTTTGAACAGTACATGGTAAGCATCAACCAATTTAGCCCCCTAGACCGTGAAACCGAGGTTGAGTTAGCTTGGAACTACCAACGAGATAACGATTTAGACGCTGCCCATCAGCTAATCTGCGCCAACCTGCGCTTCGTCGTCAAGGTGGCCTATGAGTACCGGGCTTATGGTTTGAAATTGATCGACCTGATTCAAGAGGGGAACATCGGTCTGATGATGGCTATCAAAAAATTTGACCCGGCACGTGGCATCCGCTTGATCAGTTATGCCGTATGGTGGATTCGCGCCTACATGCATAACTATATTATCAATAGCTGGTCACTGGTAAAAATAGGCACCACTCAGGCGCAAAAAAAACTTTTCTTCAAATTGCGCCAAACAAGAGATGCACTACTGCAGCAAACCGGCAACGTAGATGATTCAGCCATTGCCGAACAGTTAAATGTTAATTGCCGCGCCGTTGAGGATATGAGCGTCCGCATGAGCAGTCGTGACAGCTCTCTCGATATGACCCTATCGCCAGATAGTACAACAAGTCACTTGGAAAACCTTGCCGATGAAGAAATTGATCAAGAACAAAAGCTCATCGCCAACGAATCGGAGCAACAGCAAAGTCATCTAATCCAACAGGCACTAGCAACACTCAACGAACGGGAACAACACATTATTCAAAACCGCCAGTTATCTGAAGACAAAACAACATTACAAGAACTAGCCAACCACTACGGCATCAGCAAAGAACGAATAAGACAACTCGAAAAACGCGCGTTAGAAAAGTTAAAAGGGGCATTAACTAGCTGACAATAACGCTTGAGTCTCTTGTCATCTTACTTTAAGATGCCCCTTCTTTAAACTATTCAACCACCTCTCGATAACAGGATAAATTATACTATGAGACACTACATCCTATTATGCATGATAGCCCTGAGCCTTTGCATAATCCTTAGCGCCTGCACAACAGCAAAGCAACCCCAAGCACTAGATGCCCTGTACTACTTCCAAAAAGGGGAGGTCGCATTTGAAGACGAGAATTATACCGAGGCAATTGAGCATTGGCAAAAAGTACGCGACAGCTTCACCTCACCAGAATTAACGGAGCTTGCGGAATTAAAAATTGCCGATGCGCAATTTAAAAAAGAATTATATATTGAAGCAATAGCCTCTTACGAAGATTTCCTTAAACAACATCCGTCGAATCTGCGCAAAAGCGATGTACTGCTCCACCTGGGTAAGGCTCATTTTGAACAGATCCTTGCAGCAGATCGCGATCAAACGGCAACTCGCAACGCCCTATCAACCTTTGAACAGCTACACAAGAATTTCCCCGGAAAAATTGACACACAAGAACTCAATTATTTAATACTACAATGTCGTGATCGTCTCGCCGAAAACGAAACCTACGTTGGTAATTTCTACCTGAAAACAAAACACTATAAAGCCGCAATTAGTCGCTTGGAAAAAGTACGCTGTGACCACCCTGAGTTCTACGACATGGGTCATGTCCTTCTCTATCTAGCTCAAGCACACCAACAAAAAGGGGAAACAGACTTGGCACTGGCGCTACTTAACGAAGTAGCAAACTACAACAACAACGACCTCAACAAAGAAGCTGCGAAGTTACGGCATGAGTACAATATCTAACTAGTGTAATTGGCCCTTTTTTGCCTTAGCAGAAGGGGCTTTTTTACGCCGATGCTCAACGAATTTCACCACTAAATAATACTTCATTCCTCTAAAAAACAATCCTAAAAACGCCTCTTCCCCAGATAACACATTTTTCACTTGACTAAAAATACAACTCATATTATACGTATTTCCATAACGCTATTTTATTTTGAGCAAAAAGAGGACACCTCAGATAAAAACAGTGTTTGTCTACACAGTATCATGCACGTTAACTACATGTTTTTACATGCTTTTCTTGCAACTACAGAAAAGCTTATTTAATCGGTTATCTTACATAACCACTTCACATTCAAGGAGAGTCTTCAAATGGCAGACGACACAATGGAAAGCAGAGTTCGCTGTAAGGAATTACACAAACTTTTTACCACCCCTGAGAAGTGCATCGAGTACTTTAAGGACGGGATGAACGTTGGTATGTCCGGTTTTACACCCGTCGGCTACCCGAAAGTTGTTCCCGTTGCCCTGTGTGATCATGTTGAAAAAAACAACCTGCAAGGCAAAATGAAGCTCAACCTGTTTATCGGTGCTTCTATTGGTGCTGAAGTAGAAGACCGCATGGCATCTCTCGACATGATCGATCGTCGCTGGCCTTATCAGACCGGTAAAGAGTTGGGTAAATCGATTAACAGTGGCGGTATCCGCATGGGCGACAAACACCTGTCCATGTTTGCTCAAGATTTGAAATACGGTTTCTATACTAAGGACGACGGTGGCGGTCTTGACCTTGCCGTTATCGAAGCTTCTGCCATCACTGAAGATGGAAACATCATCCTCTCAGGTGCTATTGGTGCGGCAAATGACGTTATCGACATTGCTGACAAGATCATTATTGAGATCAATACCGGTCTGCCTTCATTTGAAGGAATGCACGACATTTACATGACCGACCTTCCTCCTTATCGTAAAATCATCCCTATCACCGATTCCAAACAACGCATCGGTACACCATGGGTTCCAACTGACACCAGCAAAATTGTCGCCATCGTTGAGTCAAAAATGCCCGACAACGGTCGGTCCCTGCGCGGTACTGACCCTGTTGCCCAGTCTATTGCTGACAATATCGTCGATTTCTTCAGTGCTGAAGTTGCTGCCGGTCGCTTGCCAAAGAATCTGCTACCACTGCAATCCGGTGTCGGTTCCATCGCTAACGCCGTAGTTGGCGGTCTGACAAGTTCACCCTTTGAAGATCTGATCGTTTTCACTGAAGTTCTGCAAGACACATTCTTGGATTTCATGGACTCTGGAAAATGCGATTACATTAACTGTACATCATTATCTCTGTCTAATGACGGATTCAAGTTGTGGTGGGAAGATTTTGAGAAGTACAAGAAGATGGTTCTGATGCGCCCACAGCAGATCTCCAACAACCCTGAAGTTATCCGTCGTCTTGGCGCTATCGGCATGAACACTCCATTGGAGTTTGACATCTTCGCCCATGCCAACTCAACCCATGCTGGCGGTACGCGTATGCTAAACGGCATCGGCGGTAGTGGTGATTTTGAGCGTAATGCTTACATCTCCATGATGCATTGCCCATCGGTACGTCCTAGCAAAACCGACGAGTTCGGCATCTCCGGTGTTGTTCCACAAGTACCTCACGTTGACCACACCGAGCATGACATTGATGTATTGGTAACTGAGCAAGGTCTGGCTGACCTGCGTGGTCTCTGCCCTGTTGACCGTGCACGCTGCATCATCGACAAGTGTGCTCATCCGGCCTACAAAGACTACCTCACCGATTGGTTGGATCGCGCTATCGCCAAAACTGGTGGTCATCATGAGCCAATCTTACTTGATGAGCCTTACAAGCTGCACCTCAGCTTGGCAGAAAACGGAACCATGCGCTTCTGGGAGAAATAATTCCTAAGCAACAACCATAAAAAACGCCCCTTCTGTTGAAGGGGCGTTTTTTTATTCCAATTTTTATCCTTTTTTACTGCTGCGGGGATGTGCCTTATCGTACTCAGCGGTCATCTGTTCAACGCTGACTTTAGTATATTTTTGTGTGGTAGATAGCGACTCATGTCCAAGCATCTCTTGGATTGCTCGCAAATCGGCGCCACTACCTAAAAGGTGCGTGGCAAAGCTATGGCGCAACGAGTGGGGCGTTACCGCAGTTGGCAACCCGGCCTTGATCAATTGTTTCTTCAAATTTCGCTGCACAGTTCGAGCACTTAAGCGCGTCAATGATCGATTCACAAACAGTGGTTTATCACCATCACAACGACCGCGCTGCTGTAAATACGCCGCAACACGTTGCAAGGCTTTCATGCCAACCGGGACAATTCTAGCCTTACCCCCCTTACCTAGCACACGAACAACCTGATCAGACTCACGAAAATCAGCAACATTCAGCCCTACCAACTCGCTAACACGCAAACCACTGGAATAAATCAATTCAAATATTGCCCGGTCTCGTATTTGGTGTGGAGTAACCTCTATTGAACGGTCAAGCAAATGATACACATCATCTACATCAAGGGTTGCCGGCAGATAAGATTCCTGACGGGGAATGGCAACCTGCTGCGCCGGATTGTTCTGCAAAGCACCTTCGCGAATTAAATAGCGATAAAAGGCTCGAACAGATGCTAACTTGCGAGCAACAGTTACCTTTTTACACCCTTTTAGCTGCTCCACCATCCAACGACGCAAACATAATTTATCCACCCCGGACAACAAGTGCATATCTTGTTCTTCGTTCTCATCGCAACCAATGAACAAACAAAATGCCCCAACATCGCGTAAATAAGCACGACAGGTATGCGGTGACAAGTTTCGTTCCAGGCTAAGATAGATGGAAAAATCACACAACCAGTTTTGCATAAAAAAACACCTTACAAGAAGATGAAGTAGATTTGACGCCAACGAATGATTAAGGTAGCATCCAGCCATGTTCTATTTTACAGATATTCTCAACTATACATTCTGGGCATTTGTTATCCTTATCGCCCTGATGTCCGCTTGCATTGTCAAAATTAGTTACCTATTTTATTGGTACGAACTGGCAACGATACAGCCAAAGCTTATCAAGGTTCGCTTTCGTCCCGCCCGACTTAAAAAAGCGATCGCACTATTGGCCAGTGAATTTATGGCTACGTATGTGTCATGGCTACTTTACCCAATTGGCTGGTTGCCTATATCTACACTGTGTTTACGCAAACAACCATCGCAAACAATCGTTTTACTACATGGCCTTTTCCAAAACCGCGCCTGTTGTTTCTGGCTCCAATTGCGCCTTGCACTCCATGGTCACCGAGTCATCACATTAACGATGCCCCCATGGAAACAAGTTGAATCCTTAAGTGAGCAACTCGACCAAACAATATCTCGACTACGTCAAAACAAAAACATTCAACGTATTGATTTAATTAGTCATTCTATGGGTGGCATTATAGCTCGCAACTACATTCAACGTCGGGGTGGCGCAGCAAATATTCGCACTTGCATCACATTAGGGACGCCACATTCAGGATCAAAGATGTCATCTTTGGCATTTACCAAACTTGCTAGAACACTGATTCCAAACAACACACTACTAAACCAACTCAACCAGAAAAAATGGCCGGAGAATTTGCCATTTACGGCCATTTACAGTGTGACAGACAATCTCGTTTTACCAACTGACAGCGGACACTGCAGCAAAGCAAACAACATTATAATTCCACTCTGCGGTCACATGTTATTACTATATCATCCAGCAGTCTTTAATCATCTGCTTGTCGCACTAAACCCTACAATTGATGGTCTCGCAAAAACGGGCTAACGAACCTGCACCACCTCAGTAATGGCAGGGATTTTCTCCATCAACGCTCTCTCGATCCCCATTTTAAGAGTTACCGTTGCCATAGGACAATTGCTGCATGCCCCAACCAGCTTAACACTCACCACCCCCTCCGCAGTTACATCAACCAATTCAACATTGCCACCATCAGCCACCAAGGTTGGTCGCACTTCGTCGAGTACTGCTTCAATTTGCCCCTTCATTGCATCTTACTCCTTTCATTTAAGTTCAAGGCTTTGCGGCTTAGCCTACACCTACAAACCCCATCAACTTTTCATACTTCTCACATCCCGGCAAACGCTTCTGGCAGAATATCCCGCAAAGAGCGGGCACATAAGAGCTGCGGAGCATCGACCCCCTTACCCTGAATAAGAACCTTGAAGGTCTCCCCCATGCCGCCATCGGGCATGATCAAGTTTTTCAAGGTCATGCGCAACGCCCACGCCTTCTTTTCATCCTCTTCCTGGGCTTGAAGACGCACCAGTTCTTCGACGAATCCCAAACCGATCAAAAATCGATACTGCTCAGCAAAATACAACGTTTGTAATCCTGCGCTAGCTCCAGATTGTTGCAACAAGGTAAAATCAACATGGCTGGTAATATCTTGACAACCAATATGCTGATAGGGGTTATCATTCGCCGTGTGCTGGCAATAGCACAACAACGTGCCTTGGCGACGAAATGGCGCATACAATTCCGCCGCCGGATAACCATAATCAATCGTCAATACATAACCTCGTTCCAGTTTATTTGCAATTGCTGCCATCCAATCTGCAGCGGCCAAACAAACTTCGGCACGATTCCCCTCAACGGGAGCAAATCCCAAGGCTTCGAAATGGGTCTCTATTTTAGCACTAACCGGGCTACGCAATTCTTCACAGAGTAATCCATCTTTTTCAACAACAAAAACTTCATGCAATTGAGACTGGTGCTTTTCAACAATGGCAACGGCAAAAGCATCCACCAGCTCGTTGCTTAAAAAACAGCCTTGGATTCCACTGACCTCCTCGAAGGTACACCATTCAACCCGGTCAACATGAGCGCGCAAATTATTCGCTTGCCGTTGACGGTTATCTGGACTTACTTCGACTACAAGATACCTCAACTGTTGATATAATTCAGGAACATTCGCTGCAATCTCATCAAGTATATCCACAGCAAGATGGCCTTCACCAGCCCCTTGTTCAACAATAGTAAATGCTTCGCTTCCCAAAACATCCCACATCTGAACCAACTGACGAGCAATTAACCCCCCAAAAAGGGAGTGAACCGATGATGATGTAAAAAAATCACCCTGAGAACCGATTCGCATACGAGGATGCATATAATACCCGTATTGTGGATGATAAAGACAATGGTGCATGTATTCTGAAAACGCAATACCATCGTGCGTGGCAATCTCGTCGCGTATAAAAGCATCGAGAGATGGGTTACAGTTTAGGCTTTGGTTATCCACCACGGAATCAGTCATTTATTTTTCAACTCCTTGTATGTTTGTTTTAATGGTTTACTCAATTGGTCACTAAGGCTCTATGAGAATTAACAATTGTCTCAAATGATCATCTGTGCCATCATAACACCGCTTGAAATAGCAATACCAGATGTAAATACCACCTTTATTTTAGGAGATTGCAATGGATAGAAGTTTCGCACTGGATCTGGCTCGGGTCACGGAAGCAGCAGCCTTAGCCTGCGGTCGCTGGGTTGGTCGTGGTGACAAAATCTCTGCTGACGATGCTGCGACTACAGCCATGAGGCAAACGTTGAGCACCCTCCAAATTGACGGTACAGTTGTCATTGGTGAAGGGGAGATGGATGAAGCTCCTATGCTGTATATCGGCGAAAAAGTGGGCAGCGAAGGGCAACTAAAAGTAGATATAGCCGTTGACCCTCTGGAAGGAACGAACTTGTGCTCCAAAGGTGGCCCCGGAGCTATCGCCACCATCGCCATGGCTCCCGGTGGTGGTTTTTTGCACGCCCCAGACATGTACATGGACAAGATTATTGTCGGCCCAGCAGGACATGGGTGTATAGACATCAATGATCGCCCCAGTGCCAACCTGAAACGGCTAGCCAAATCTAAAAAGTGCCAACTTGAAGATTTAACTGTTGTTCTTCTTGATCGCCCACGCCACGATGAGGCTGTCGAAGATATTCGCCAATGCGGTGCCCGTATTAAGCTAATTTCTGATGGTGATGTCGCACCAGCCGTTGCCACCGGAATGATCGACAGTGGCATCGACATGGTATTAGGTGTTGGCGGCGCTCCCGAGGGTGTTCTGGCAGCGGCAGCCGTCAAATGCTTTGGCGGCAACATGCAGGGCCGACTGATATTTACCACCGACGAAGAACGTATTCGCGCTCCCAAAATGGGAATAACCGATCTTGACAAAGTGTACACCGCTGAAGAGATGGCTCAGGGCGATGTCTTTTTTGCTGCAACGGGTGTCACCAGTGGCGACCTGCTCAAAGGGGTACGCTACTTTGCTGGCGGAGCCGAAACGCACACCATCGTAATGCGTTCAAAAAGTCGCACTATCCGTTTACTGGAGACACTTCATTACTTTGACCATAAGCCCAAGCACTAATGCCTTGTCAAGAGCACGTGCAATTGTTAGTATACGCCCAATTTACATCGTCAACATATAGAAGCTACATCGTGTTTGAATTACATGCGTGTTTCAAAAAAAATCTTAAGCGACAATAATACGACTGTCAATGCGACAAAGCGTAACAAAAAATAAATAGTTTCGAGCAACACCCAACAGTCGCTTACACTTTAAACTGATATTTTTGAGATACTCAGGTGATTCAATGACTTACAGTAGGGCAAATAGCTACTTCGGGTAATTATTGCATCAATTAGTTTGGGAGCAACATGGCTATAATCACAATATCGCGCGAAATGGGTAGCGGTGGACAAATTGTCGCCCGTAACCTCGCAAAAAAGTTAGGCTATCCCCTCATTGATGGCGAAGCCATTCTCGAGGTTGCAACATCGTATGGACTCACTGCTGAAGCCGTTAAAAAAGCTGATGAAAAGCCTCCAGCATTTGTCGAAAGTCTCGATACTGCGCTGGAAATTGATCTACGCCGTATTGAGCAAATTATCCTCGAATACGCTCTAAAGGGGAATGTCATTATCTATGGTCGTGGCGGTCAGGATCTTCTCACCGACATCAACAAAGTTTTTCGTATACGTATCATTGCCCCCTTCGATATACGAGTAGAACGCTGGGCCGAGCGAGAATGGCTCGATCCAGAATTATCTCGCATTCTAGTACGCAAAAGTGACCAGCAACGTGCAGGTTTTATCAAGTATTACTTTGATCGTGATTGGAATGATCCCTACCACTATGAAATGACTATCAATACCGCAAAACTTTCTATAGATAAAGTCGTTGACCTCATCTGTTGTGGGATACAAGAAGAAAGTCTGAAAGAAAACAATGAGCTGTGTAAACAAAAGTTGCTGGAACTGATTCTGTGCAAAAAAATCGAAATCTCAATCATGAAATCAGATCAACTGGATGGCTACCATCTGCAGGCAAACCTCAATGCCGGTGTCGTCACCCTCGAAGGCCATATCCATAGCGAGCCTGAGCGTGGAGCGATTCACACCATAGTGAAGGAGCTAGCTCCTGATTACACGGTGGTTGATCGCCTCAAAGTATTTGCCTACCATATCAACCCTAAAGAGAGCTGAACATTTTGGAGAACACATTGACCGATAAAATATGCTATCGCATCATTGTGTATCAAACGTCATTATGAATGACCAGACTACCGCACATTCAGGACTTAGCACCCTCGAAGATATCAGTAGTTTAATTCTTCAATCGCACAATTTCAATGAGACACTAAGCAATATTGTCACATTGGTTGCCAGGCGAATGTATGCTGAGGTATGTTCCATCTACCTGCTGGATGATGACGCCACGACCCTTTGGCTGCGGGCTACCCATGGATTACCTCAAGATGCTATTGGGCGGGTCAGTATGCAACTGGGTGAAGGTCTGACTTCCATGGCGCTTGAGCAAGGTCGCCCCGTCTCTATCACTGACCCATCAGAACATCAGCGCCATCTTAAATTTGAGGAAATTGGCGAAAAACAATTCCACTGTTTTTTAGCGACCCCCTTGTTTTACCGGGGAAACCCCATCGGGGTAATCGCACTGCAGAGCACTGCCAAACAAGCTTTTTCTTCAACAGAAATCAGCACCATATCTACCATCGCTTTTCAAATATCAGCAGTAGTTGTCAACGCTAAGTTATTACATTCTATTAAAAATCAAGATATAAAAGCACCAACAAATCATGATAACAAAGAATCTTCCGATCAAATGCCGGCAACAGCATTACGCGGCATCGTTGCCTACCCCGGTGTTGTTTCTGGAACCGTCCATGTACTTGATTACAAGTGCGGTCTTGCCGACATTCTCGAAGAGAACAATATTGATATCGACAAGGAAATTGACCGCCTGCACGTGGCTCTGAATGAGACACGAATTCAAACCCTGTTTCTTGAAAAACGGGTGGCAGAACGTCTGTCTGAACAAGATGCCGCTATTTTCCATACCCATTTGATGATTCTTGAAGATCGTAGTTTCACCGATCAGATGATCAATGAAATTCGTCGTGGTCATAGTGCGCCCTATGCCCTAAAAAAAGTGATTAGCCAGTACACCGAAGCATTTGCAAAAATGGATGACGCTTATCTGCGTGAACGCGCCAGCGACACCCTCGACATTGGACGACGCCTCCTTGGCCATCTTACCGGTGAGCATAACACCTTACAACTTAAGCGTCCCGGAATCCTGTTTGCCCGCGAAGTGCTTCCATCAGACATGGCCACCCTTGACCATGAAAAGCTACTCGGCATTGTTGCAGAAGCTGGCGAAATAAATTCCCATGCCGTAATAATGGCAAAATCCCTCGGAATCCCCGCATTGGTAGCCGTCAAAGGAGCCTTAAAAGCAGTCAAGCATAACAGCCATGTCATTCTCGACGGAAATTCCGGATGTTTATTCATCGACCCAGCAGAAGCTATCATTGATGAGTATCGCCGCCTCGAGGAAGACAGCAGCAATGAAGTACACCGCCTCAACAAATATCGCCGTCGACCAGCTATCTCTAAAGATGGTATTTCAGTTGTCCTGCGAGCCAACATTGGGCTACTCAGTGATGTTGCCATCGCCCAACAGAATGGGGCTAACGGCGTTGGACTGTATCGCACCGAATTCCCGTACATGACACGCAACAAATTCCCCGACCGTAACGACCAATATCAGCTATGTCGTAAAATCGTTGAAAGTTTTGACGGCCCCGTTACCATCCGTACTCTTGATATCGGTGGAGATAAAGCCCTGCCATACTTTCCCCACCCCAAAGAAGATAATCCGTTTATGGGATGGAGGTCAGTACGCGTATCCCTCGACAACCGTGATATCTTCCGTACCCAGATTGAAGCAATTCTAATGGCAGGGGTTCATGGTTCGGTAAAACTCCTGTTTCCGATGATCTCCGGGATTGAAGAAATTCAGGAATGCAAAGAAGTGATTAAGGAAGCAGAATATAATTTACGTCAGGAAAAAATCCCCTTCGCCAGCAACATCCCTATCGGGGTGATGATTGAAGTTCCGGCAGCAGTGCAAATGTGTAAGTTTTTAGCCAAAGAGGTCGATTTTTTTGCTCTGGGCACCAACGACTTAATCCAGTACATGCTGGCAGCTGATCGCAACAATCCTCTGGTCAATAAATATTACAACCCACTCCACCCGTCCATTCTACAGGCGATAAAATACGTCAACGATACGGCCAAACGTCTCGGGAAAGGGGTTTGTCTCTGCGGTGAGATGGCATCTGACCCCCTGACATTTACGGTTCTGCTTGGCATCGGCATTCGAGAATTCTCGATGGTTTCACCATTCATACCCCGCACCAAAGCTTTCTTGGCAGATCTTTCTTGCGCCGAGGCAACACAAATAGCCAACGAAGTTCTACAAATGGATAGCTCCAAACAAATACTCGAACACCTAATCACCAAGCTGCATCAGCACGAGTAGACCGCAGTTTCCAGTGGAGAACTTTTATGAGTTTAAACAACCGGACAAGTTTCTGGAATTTTGTCGGGGAAAAAACTGCACAAAGTGCCTTTGGATCTATTGACCATGCCATTGAACACACGGGCGAAACAATCTCCCGCGACCCTATAAGCTGTGTCAAACAAATCAACGTCAACAACAAGACCTATTATGTCAAAATCTATCACCGTAACGGCAAGGGATTACGTCATTATTTCGGGCGCGGACGTATTAGAGGTGAGTGGGAGAACCTACTCTATTTTGCCCAAATGGGCATTCCAACACCCAGACTCATCGCTTACGGTCAACGCTGCCGACTGGGTCAATTCAGGCTTGGCGCATTGATCACCGAAGAGGTTCCCTCCCATGATTTAGCTACCCTAGCCCGTGAAAATAGTCCACTATTCCATGATCGTCACTGGCTTAATCCCATCCTGAGCCAATGTGCTTATTACACCAAACGGCTGCACGATCAGGGATTCGTTCACTGGGATCTGAAATGGCGTAATATCCTCATCAGTACGCAGGAACCGCCACAGGTCTATTTTTTCGATTGCCCACTCGGACGCAAGCGTTATGGTTGGTTACAGCAACGAGGAATCATCAAAGATTTAGCATGCTTAGACAAAGTTGCTCGCAAGACACTGACCCGCAGTCAACGACTCCGGTTCTATAAACTTTATCGCTGTGTTTCTCGCATAAACGCCAAAGATAAAAAAAAGATCGCGCAGGTTATTAAATTTTTCGCCAAAGAACGACAAAAATAACATTTGACATCACACAAAAACCCTGTCACTATTCTTCACTTCTTGGTGTCCTTCGGTCGGCATCTGTTTTGTGTCCTCGGTAGTTTCTTGTTGATAATCCCCTGACACCACGTAAAAAATGTTTCCAGTCCAAGACCGTTCCCTTGCCCATGGCATCGGATGGGCAGGCTTCAATCCCGGAGTTTAATTTTCCATGTCGTTTAACGATCTCGGTCTGATGACCGAACTGCTTCAAGCTGTATCCGAGCAAGGCTACAGTCAACCCACCCCGATTCAGGCCAAAGCTATCCCCATCGTCCTTGAAGGACGCGACATCCTTGCTGGTGCTCAAACCGGTACCGGTAAAACTGCCGGATTTACCTTACCGCTACTGCAACGATTAAGCGCCAAAAAAATCACCGGCAACCACCGCCCTGTCCGCGCACTGGTGCTTACACCCACACGCGAACTTGCAGCTCAAATTGGTGAAAGTGTCGAAAGCTACGGCAAACACCTGCCACTTCGCAGCGCAGTGATCTTTGGTGGGGTTAAAATCAACCCACAAATCCAGATCCTGCGGCGTGGAATCGACATCCTTGTGGCAACACCGGGACGGCTATTAGATCATGTCGACCAAAAAACACTTGATCTCTCCAAGGTAGAAATTCTGGTACTAGATGAAGCTGACCGCATGCTGGATATGGGTTTTATCCATGATATCCGCAAGGTGCTCGCCATGTTACCCAAACAGCGCCAGAACCTGCTATTTTCAGCCACCTTTTCCAATGAGATCAAGATATTAGCTGATGGACTACTCAACAAGCCAACCCTCATCGAGGTTGCCAGACGTAACACCGCCGCCGAATCAGTGAAGCAAGTGGTACATCATGTTGACAAAAAGCGTAAACGGGAACTGCTCTCATTTCTGATTGGCTCGCGCAACTGGAAGCAAGTTCTGGTGTTCACCCGCACCAAACATGGCGCAAATCGCCTCTCCAGACAGTTGGAACAAGATGGCATCAGTTCAACCGCCATTCACGGTAATAAAAGCCAGGGTGCTCGCACCCGTGCTCTGGCCGACTTCAAGCGCGGCACAGTTCGCGTATTGGTTGCCACCGATATTGCCGCCCGCGGTCTCGATATCGACCAACTTCCCCATGTGGTCAATTACGAACTTCCCAATGTTTCGGAAGACTATGTCCACCGTATCGGTCGCACCGGTCGAGCCGGGCACGGCGGTGAAGCTGTATCACTGGTATGTGTCGATGAAAACAAGCTGCTGCGTGACATTGAACGGCTACTCAAGCGCAAAATAACCACAGAGTCGATTGAAGGATACGCTCCAGACCCAACCATTGCAGCGCAACCGATTAAAAACGGGCGCAACAGTCACGGGAATACAAAGCCTAAAAATAGCCGAAATAGCAACAGCAGAAAAACAGGTCAAAGAGCAAACCAATCTCGAACACAAAGACAAAGACAAAGAAACAGCTCGAAAAATACTGCCTCACGCTAAGTTACAAAAAAAAGAGCCGATATGCTGATATATCCAGCATATCGGCTCAATAGTTACTCCCCATTTTTATAATTCATCCAACGCCGGCAACTCCGTTCCATTAAACACTGGACCATCAACACAAACCAGTTTCTCACCCATATGGCAATGCCCACAAACACCGACACCACACTTCATTTGCCGTTCCAAGGTGGTAACAATATACTCACGCTGCACGCCAAGCTGTTCTAAACGTTGAATCACGAAACGGATCATCACCCCTGGTCCACACACTAAAAACAGATCGTGATCAGCGACGACCTGAGGATCCAGACGTTGCGTCACCAGACCGACATGGCCAGCCCAATCATCAACTTTGGTATCAATGGTAAGCTGACAGTCGATACCTGCCTGCTGCCAGCGCTTAATATCCTGTTTAAAACAGAATTCATCGACCGCTTTACAACCGTAAATTACCCTTATGTTACCAAACTCATGCGCTCGATCATAACAATATTCGATCAGCGGACGCAGTGGAGCGATACCAATACCCCCGGCGATAAACAACAGTTTTTTGTACTTTAATTGATCTAGTGAAAAAGGCTGTCCATAGGGACCACGCACCCCAATGGTATCGCCCGGCGCAAACGTATGTAATTCATCGGTTAATCGACCTGTTTTACGGATGGTTAAGCTAAATGTATGGGTATTTAAGATAGATGAAGATAACGAGATCGGCGCTTCTCCCTGATGAGGCACGGAAACCATCATGAACTGACCCGGCTCAAAGCTAAAACCAGCATTAGCTAGAGGATCACACAACGACAATACATAGGTATTGACCAAGCTGTTTTCCTGAATAATATCCTCAATGATAGCCTGCTGCGGCAAGTACAGATTGTCGTTCAGATTGATCTCCATATGACTATCTCCCCACCCCTTCGTGTTCATTTTTCTGTCTCACACAATATATTGATAAACGCAACAATATCGACACCGCCAAAACACATATCGACACAACGACCACAACCGACACAACTAATTTGACCATATCTTTCGACATCGTGCTTTAATTTGTGCAGGAAGCGCTTGGTCGCCCGATCCTTTTCGCCATCAACGGGGTTGTGATCACCGGCCATTCGGGTGAAGCCGGAGAAGGTACAGGCATCCCAACTACGACGACGCTCACCGCAATCAGCGCCCAGTGCTTGATCGCTGATGTTGAAACAGCTACAGGTGGGACAAACGTAGGCACAACCAGCACAGCCCTGACAACGGATGGCCAGTTTACTCAACACCGCTGCCGGTAACGGTTGCTGCGCCAACAAGGTTACAGCCTTGTCCACTTTTACCGAGAGATTAAAACAACTACGCGCATCCAGCTCTACCTGATGCTTATCTAGGCGATGCTGCTGCGTCGCCGGGTTAAAAAATACCGGCCAACGATCCAGAACCGCCTCCCCTTCATCACTACCCAATTCTACAAAAAAATTGTCACCAATGTCGGTTAGTTGCAGATCATAATTCTGCGTAAGAAACGGCCCGGTGTTAGTATCATGACAAAAACAGTTAGCGCTGGGAGTATGATAGCCGAGGGTAATAAACGTCGCATTACGTCGGCGCTGCTGATAGTGAGGGTCGTGTGCAAAAATACGATCCAGATACAATATGGCGTGCATATCACACGCACGCACCCCCACATATACGGTGGGTTTATTTTCTGGTAGGTGCGGTTGAAACTTATATATTGATCGACCAGTTTGCGGATGATCGGTCAAGGTGTAAGAACTAAGCTTTTCGGTCTGCGGAAAAAAGAACTGCTTGAGTGGATTTTGCGCCTGCTTTTCCATGTCAATCGTTACAGAGGATAAATCGTCAATCTCGCTAAACAAGGTATCCCCGTAATCATTTCTTATCGGGGCAATCAAACGGCTATCTTTCGCCAACTTGCGCAACAACGGCACTAAATGCTCTTTTTTCAAGAGGAAATGATGGTTCATAATTTTACCCTCTCAACCTGAACAGCACAGCGTTTCAATTCTGGACAATTGGCGACCGGATCGCTAGCGGCCAGAGTCAAGCGATTGACCGCAGCCTCGTAGAAATGAAAATCGCAATACATATCCCCTACTTTGACACTATCGGTCACATAAACACTAAAACAGCACTGACCACGGCGCGACGTCACCGTAACCAGCGAGCCAGCCGTCACCTTGAGACAACTAGCGTCATCAGGATGGATATCGATCCAAGGTTTATCGTGTTCGCGATTTAACATAGAACAGCGTCTGGTCATGGTGCCGGTATGATAATGGTGGGTTGAGCGACCGGTGATCAGTAAAAACGGATAATTATCATCAACCAATTCGGCTGGCTCGACATGATCAGCAGGAGCAAAACGCCCCTTACCACGGGTAAAGCCATCTTCATACAAAAACTGGGTTCCGGGATGATTGCGGTCGGTACACGGCCACTGCAAACCCCACTGCCGAGCAAGGCGATCATGATACATACCACCATAAATCGGTGTCAGAAGGCAGATCTCCTCCATAATCTCAGCAGGTGATTCGTAGTCCATGGGATAACCCATCCGGCGGCTCAACTCCATAATGATCTGACTGTCGGTCTTGCAATCAGCGAGAGGGGGAATAGCCTGATGCATCAATTGAACGCGCCGCTCTGAATTGGTAACGCTACCCGTTTTTTCAGCAAATGAAGCAGCCGGAAACACCACATCGGCCAACAGTGCCGTCTCGGTCAGAAAAATATCGGCAACGGCAAGAAAATCGAGGGATTGGAGCGTATGCTCAACACGGTCGAGTTCGGGATCGGAAAGCATGGGATTTTCGCCGACGATAAACATGGCTTGCAACGCCGTGGTATGGCTATCATCGATGGCTGCGCTGTGGGTCATCTCCAGCAAAGACCTCCCCGGCGTTGCCGGAAGGGATACCCCCCAGGCACGTTCAAACTTGCACCGCGCAGCAGCATCACTCACGCCTTGATAGCCAGGAAAAACGTTGGGCAAACCGCCCATATCACACGCACCTTGAACATTGTTTTGCCCACGCAACGGATCAACACCGGTAAATTCCCGCTCCACGTGACCGGTCATCATCGCTAAATTGGCGTAAGATTGAACATTGGCTGTACCACAAACATGTTGGGTAACACCAAGGCAATAGCAAATAGTTGCCCGTTGCGCCTCGGCATACATGCACGCCGCCTTGACAATCAGTTCCTTATCAACGCCGGTAATCTCGGCCACCTCATCTAGATCAAAACGCAACAGTTGTGCGTGCATACTGGCAAAGTTCTCCGTATGCGTCTCAATAAACAACTCATCCAGCAGATTTTCATCGAGAATGCAGCGCATGATACCGTTAAGGAGGGGGATGTCGGTGCCGGGGCGAAGTTGCAAATGGATATGGGCAAAGCGGGCGATACGGGTTGAGCGGGGATCGATAACGATCAGTTTCGCCCCCTGATCAACGGCAGCATAGATGCGCCGCGCCACCTGAGGATGCCCCACGGTGGTGTTGGAACCAGACACCAGAATAACCTGAGAATGTTCAATTTCAGCGATGGAGTTGGTCATTGCTCCAGAACCGAATGTAGCGGCAAGACCTGCCACCGTTGGCGCATGTCACAACCGGGCGCAATGATCGATATTGTTAGTACCAATTACCGCCCGGGTAAACTTTTGCAGCAGATAATTCTCTTCGTTACTACATTTTGCCGAGGTCAGCACCCCGATTAGATCACTACCGTGTTCGGCCTTTATGCGCATAAATGCCTGCGCCGTCGCATCCAGCGCTTCATCCCACGAGCACGGCGTCAACGTACCATTCTTACGCATAAGCGGCTCGGTCAAACGATCAGGATGATGAATATACTCGTGGACATGCCAGCCCTTTACACACAGATTATTTTTGGAAACAGGATGATTTCTACTCGCCGCACTACCTACCACCCGGCCATCCTCTACATGCAGATACAAACCGCAGCCGCAGCCACAGTAACAACAGATACTCATCACATCATGCATTTAAACGATCTCCCTGAAAAGCGTCAGAACCGTAGGAGCCAACTTCCAAGCCGCAAAGGACAATATCTTACAATTTATTTCTGAGTTTTTGAATCTGTAACCACTGTAAACCGATCAGCGCTGTCGCATTGTTGATTTCACCTGCTGCTAGCATTGTTTCCACTTTGAGCCATGGCATGACGCTCACGCGAATATCTTCTGCTTCGTGATCAACGCCGGCAATGGTTCCATCTAAACCCTGGCTGTCAATTAAGGCAAAATAGAGCATGATTTTCTCGGTGCAACCGCCGGGTGAAACGTAGTAATTTCCGATCAGTTCGAGCTTTTTTATTTCACAGCCCGATTCTTCCATGCTTTCACGCCGAGCCACCTGCTCAGGTTGTTCTCCCTCTTCAATCATACCTGCTACTAACTCTAGCAGCCATGCACCCCTGTGATCATTCATAGCACCAATACGAAATTGCTCGACCATAATAACCGCATCATGGTGTTGATCGTATAGCAGCACCGCCACCGCTTGACCGCGCTCCATCAGCTCGCGGGTAATAATGGGTGACATTTCGCCATTAAATAAGCGATGGCGCAGGTTTACTTTTAAAATATTTAAAAAACCCGAGTAGGCAAAACAAGAGTCAACAATTTCGACATTCAATTGTGGTTCAGTAGCTGTTAGCATAAGGCAGGTGACCTTTTTTAAGATAGAGACTAGTTTAACTGGTCAATTTTAGATTAGCAAACAAAACACCTCTCTGCACTGAAAATACATGCCCTTCACGCACCGATCAGAACCACTTCTTTAATCGTTAAATACTCCGTCAAAAATAGAATTGCCTCTAAAGGGATCCTTGCCCTAGCAGCCTGTCGGGCTGCTAAATCAAATGCATTGATTAAAAGAAATCTATCAGTAATGCAGACAACCTTCCGATTGTTTGAAAATTAACTTGAGAAAATGCCTTTTTCAACATAGTATGTAGCCTATACGCATACATACTGCGTTCAAAAGGACATTTTATGGGCGTTTTAGAATCCCTCAAAAAAACAATTCCTCTGGAAGAATTCGATTACCAGGCATTAGTAGATGCCTTGCATGATTATGCTCATCCCCGAGATAAGATTTCCGATCTGCTGGCCAAAGGAGTTATCGTAAGAGTCAAGAAGGGTTTATACGTTTTCGGAGACGACTATCGCAACAAACCATACTCAAGGGAAATCCTGGCAAATCTGATCTATGGTCCCTCATATGTATCTCTGGAATATGCATTACACCAATACGGATTGATACCTGAACGTGTTGAGGCAGTCACGTCCGTAACTACAAAGCGTCCAAAAGAATTTCGCACTCCCGTTGGTCTGTTTAAATACCGCAATATACCAGAGGCTGGTTTTCATGTTGGGCTTCAACGCATGGAGTTGAGTGATGGACGGGCTTATCTCGTCGCCAGCCCGGAAAAAGCCCTGGCGGATAAATTCCGCAGCGATCGTGGTTTGTACATCCGAACGCGGAAAGGATGCCTTGACTATCTTGAAAACTCGCTGCGAATGGAACCGGGTGATCTTGCAGCCCTCGACGCTGAGTTATTGGATAAAATTTCTACTGCGTACAAATCAAAAAGGATCCATCTTTTGGTGGATTTAGTGAAATTTTTGCAGAAAGGCACTGGATAGATATGCAGGGAGCAATAGCACAGATGCTGGCGAAATATGAATGTAAAAGCGCCGATGAATATGTTCCAGCTCTCAGGGAGATCCTACAAGAGATTGCCCTGCTCGGACTGTGGCGCAGCAAATTTTTCGAACATGCTGCCTTCTACGGAGGCACAGCGCTGCGCATCCTTTATGGGCTGGATCGATTTTCCGAGGATCTCGACTTTTCACTTCTAAAACCAGTAGAGGATTTTGACCTTAATAGTTATAGCAAAAGCCTGGAAAAAGAACTGGTTGCCTTCGGGTTTGACGTCAAGGTTGAGGTGAAGAACAAGTCTTCTGAGACTGCTGTTCAATCGGCTTTCCTGAAGGGGAACACAGCAACCCAGCTTTTGGTTATACAAGCAGACCAAGAGGTAGTTTGCGATATTCCTCCAGGTCAGCTGGTAAAAATCAAACTAGAGATCGATACTGACCCCCCAGGTGGTTTTAGTATTGAAAACAAGTACCTCCTCCAACCAATTCCGTTCAGTGTCCGCTCTTATGTGTTGCCCGATATGTTTGCGGGAAAAATGCATGCCCTGTTGTGCCGGAAATGGAAGAATAGAGTGAAAGGGCGGGATTGGTACGACTTTATCTGGTATTGCGCAAACCACCCAGATTTACACTTGGCACATCTAGAAGAGCGTATGCGCCAAAGTGACCATTGGGAAGAAGATACTCCGCTTGAAGTTGAATCCTTCCTGAAACTTATCTCGCAAGCAATTGAGAACCTTGATATAGACCAGGCAAAAAATGATGTTATGCCCTTCGTAAGAGAGCCAGCCTCTCTCGATGTCTGGTCACAGGATTTTTTCAGAGATATCGTCAAAAGAGTACGTTTTGTATAACCACTGTCACTACACAAAAAAAGGACCCAATCGCTAGACTGGACCCTTCGTAAAATGGAGCGGGAAACGAGATTCGAACTCGCGACGTCAACCTTGGCAAGGTTGCACTCTACCACTGAGTTATTCCCGCATCGAAGCGAGGACACTTTTAACAAAAATTATGCGTAGAAGTCAAATAAAAAAAGCTTCTACATATTTTTTTATAAGAGCACAAAAAACTATCGGCAATTCATCGTGTAAGTACTCGAAAGAATTTATACAAATAATCTCCGCCAGACCACATAGTTAATGCAAAGGAGGCATAAAAGAATACGCTACCAACAAACTGCATATTGACGTGAAAGATTTCCCACTGGATACCAAAAAACCAGTAATAGTCATAGTGAAGAAGCAAGGCGATGATAGCAACCATCTGCAAAATAGTTTTATATTTACCTAAATTGCTGGCTTCGATAACGATCCCTTCAGTTGAAGCGACGGAGCGTAATCCGGTGACTAGCGTTTCCCGGGCAATAATGAGAAAGACCGCCCAAGCTGGCACCCGATCAAGGGGAATCAACATGATCATTGCGGCCATCACAATGAGTTTATCAGCTAAAGGGTCGAGAAACTTCCCCATGACGGTGACAATTTCCCATTTACGGGCGAGATAACCATCCAGCCAATCGGTAATAGATGCGATTGAAAACACCAGTGCCGCCCAAAGACCCATTTCGCGTGAATCGGACAACAACAACAGTACAATGACCGGCACGCAGGCGATGCGACATAGGGTTAATATATTTGGTAAATTAAACATTCCATTATGACGTAACATTTCAGGAACCACCTTGACGATAAAGTTGTTGATAATATTTAACTTTGTTTACATAG
The DNA here is from genome assembly GCA_034722515.1 of Thermodesulfobacteriota bacterium. Classification (GTDB taxonomy): domain Bacteria; phylum Desulfobacterota; class Desulfuromonadia; order Desulfuromonadales; family Desulfuromonadaceae; genus Desulfuromonas. The sequence continues at coordinate 44,865 of JAYEOA010000022.1, forward strand.
CTACGTGTTTCAGGATACGGGGGGATCCCATTATAGCGTTTTACCGTTGATGGTCCGGCGTTATATGCGGCCAAAGCGAGATCAAGATCACCATCAAATAGATTTAGCATGCGACGCAGATATTTTGTCCCTCCGGCAATATTTGCTGATGGATCAAAGGGATCGACAACATTTAAATCTTTTATTGTTTCCGGGTGTAATTGCATAAGTCCAATCGCCCCACAGGGTGAAACAGCACCGCTATCAAAATCACTCTCTACTCGCACCACAGCACGTATCAAATAGGGATCGAGTCTATGTTTTCTGGCATAATGCTTAATCAAATTAGCAATGGAAGGTCTTTTACGTGCAACCTCCCCCGGCTCCGCCTGATAATAACGGTATTTCGACAAAACGGGAACGTTGCTATAATGGAGCCGTCCCCCCGAGTCGGTGTATTTATAAACAGCTGCGGCGGCTAAATCTACTCCAAAAACACTCACTAGATAAAATAAAAATAAAATGAGTTTTAAACTTAGCACAAAAACACCTTCCGTTTGGCTAAAAACTTCATCCTTGTTAGCTGCAAATCCTTGACAGGACGGCAATCAACGCCAATAATGTTCGCCTAAAATAAATGGTACATATTCAAGTATCAAGATTAAGATCTACTGGTTAAATATGCAATTTTATTCTATCCCCCAGAGGACTGCAATGAAGATCACATCAGATTTCCTAATTATTGGTAGCGGTATTGCCGGACTATCGTTTGCGCTTAAAATTGCCGACGAAAAAACTGTTGCCATCATCACCAAACGTGAATTACACGAAACATCAACACACTATGCTCAAGGCGGCATTGCCACGGTTTTTTCTGAAGAGGATTCATTTGAATCTCATGCTGAAGATACCATGGTTGCTGGAGCACAGC
>JAYEOA010000022.1:45874-56297 GCA_034722515.1 Thermodesulfobacteriota bacterium
ATCATCACCAAACGTGAATTACACGAAACATCAACACACTATGCTCAAGGCGGCATTGCCACGGTTTTTTCTGAAGAGGATTCATTTGAATCTCATGCTGAAGATACCATGGTTGCTGGAGCACAGCTATCAAATCGTGACATTGTCGATATTGTTATCGAAAGTGGCCCACAGGCGATTCAGAAACTGATCGACTTTGGTGCTGATTTTACCCGCAACAGCGATGGCGACTATGACCTGACCCGCGAAGGCGGCCATAGTCATCGGCGTATCCTCCATGCATCTGATATCACCGGTCGCGAAATCGAACGTGCCTTGGCCGAAGCAGTTCAAAAACACCCCAATATTACCATTTATGAATATCATTGCGCCGTTGACCTAATCACCGAAGCCAAAGTTAAACAGCGTCGCTTACATAGGAATCGCTGCCTCGGTGCTTATGTATTAAACACACACACCAGCAAAGTGATCACCTTCGGGGCTCAAGTTACCGTATTAGCTACAGGTGGCGCGGGCAAAGTCTACCTGTATACATCTAATCCAGATATCGCTTCGGGTGATGGCGTTGCCATGGCCTACCGCGCCAGAGCTGCAGTTGCCAATATGGAGTTTATGCAATTCCATCCCACAACCCTGTATCATCCCCATGCGAAATCATTTTTAATTTCTGAGGCGGTACGCGGTGAAGGCGCGATACTTAAACGAGCCGACGGTACGGCATTTATGGAAAAATACCACAAGCTCAAGGATCTGGCACCACGCGATATTGTCGCCCGTGCCATCGACAACGAGATGAAAGTCAACGGCGATGATTGTGTATTCCTCGACATGACCCACAAGGGAGCCGACTACATCAAGGATCGTTTCCCCAACATCTACGAAACGCTATTAAAATACGGCATCAACATGGCTACGCAACCTATTCCGGTGGTACCTGCAGCGCATTATTTATGCGGCGGCATCAAGGTGGATAGTCATGGTCAAACTGAAATCAAAAACCTGTTTGCCATTGGCGAGGCCTCGTGTACCGGACTGCACGGCGCAAACCGCCTGGCCAGTAATAGTCTGCTGGAGGGGGCGGTATTTGGAGAACGGGCAGCAGACTGTGCTCTGGAAAATATCAAATCAGAAATGCCTGAGTTCCCCCACGTTGCACCTTGGGATTGCGGTACAGCCATCAGCAGCGATGAAGAGGTGGTAGTCGCCCACAACTGGGACGAAATTCGCCTGTGCATGTGGAATTATGTCGGCATTGTTCGCTCGGATAAACGCCTGACCCGTGCCTTGCGCCGCATCAACATGATTAAAGGAGAAATTGCAGATTATTACTGGGATTTTTACATCACCAGTGATTTACTGGAATTGAGAAACTTAGCAACCGTTGCCGAACTAATAGTACGTTGCGCTCTCGACCGTAAAGAGAGCCGGGGGCTGCATTACACCATTGACTACCCAGAAACAGACGATATTCACTGTAAGAAAGATACCATCATCCGTAAAACTTTCTAGGAGCAGATTTTGACTATCGATGACATCCGCGAAGAGATTGATCGCCTCGACAACGAACTACTGAAAATTTTTAATCGCCGTGCTGATATGGCACTGAAAATTGGTCACTTAAAAAAAGAACTTGATCTCCCCGTCTATGATCCGGGTCGGGAAAAGCGTATTTTCACCAAAATGGGGGCGGCAAATCCTGGGCCACTGGACAACAATGCCATTAAACGGCTGTTTGAGCGGGTGATTGATGAATCGCGTTCACTAGAACGTATCAAAACAAAGGGACTTTAGCCGATGCTTGTGGTAATAAAAAAACAGACCAGCGACAGCAAAATTGAGCAAATAAAACAATATCTGATCGATCAAGATTTCGATTTCCATCAATCAACTGGCGCTAATCGAACAATTATTGGCGTGATTGGTGATACCCAAAATTTCAACACCACACAGTTAGAATCGATGCCCGGTGTTCATGTGGTATTTAAGATTCCAGCTGAAGAATAGGTTACTCCTCTTCAATTAACGACACCGGTTGGCTGGCGGCACAGCGCCCGGCCAGCCAACCGGTAGAAAAAGCAGCCTGTAGATTATAACCACCGGTATCTGCTTGCAAATCCAGCAACTCACCAACAAGATATAACCCCTTGACCATGCGTGATTCCATACTACGCGGGTCAACTTCTTTAACGGTAACACCGCCAGCAGTAACAATAGCTTCCTTGATCGGGCGATGCCCGATAACCGTTAGATGTAAATTTTTCAGCCAAACACGTAACTTCTTACGTTCAGCTACAGAGACACTGTTCCCAAGCTGATTTCCGGAAACCCCGGTCATCTCCAAACACACGGCAACCATCTCGCGGGGCAGCAAACCACGCAAAATGCTATTTAATTCCTCTTTATCGCGCTTGGCAAAATCGCGCAGTAAACGCGCATCAAGTTTTTTATCATCCAACGCTGGCTTTAAATCCACCACCAACTCAACCCGTTTTTTTTCGCGTAATGCATCGACGGCCACGCCACTCAGGGTAAGAATAACCGGTCCAGTTACCCCAAAGGTGCTAAACACTAGTTCACCGAAAGCCTCGGCCTTCTTCTTACCATCGACCAGCATCCGTACCGCAATATTACGCAGGTTGAGTTCCGCCATCTTCCCGGCAACAGAACCTGCGGTCTCAAGTGGCACTAAGGCAGGTCTAACAGCGACAATGGAATGTCCCAACTTTTCCGTCATGGGATAACCATCCCCCGTCGAACCTGTAGCGGGATAACATGCCCCCCCCGTTGCCAAGATAACTGCGTCTGCCATAATTTCTCGTTTACCGCTAACCACAACACCACAGATACGACCGTCACTAACCAGCAAGCTGGTCACAGCGCAATCGTGCTCCGTTCGTACTCCACATTCCTTTAACCAACGAACAAACAGATTTACCACCTGTTGTGCTTTACCACTGGTTGGGAAGACCCGCCCGCCGCGTTCTTTGGTTAACGATAATCCTTGGGATTCAAAAAAATTGGTCAAATCATTATTAAAAAAGCGGTGAAATGCTTGGCGCAAAAAACGCCCGTTCTTACCAAAATGGGCAATAAACTCGGGAATCTCGGCAATATTGGTCAAGTTGCAGCGCCCCTTGCCGGTAATTGCCAGCTTTAAACCCGGACGCCGCATCTTTTCCAGCAACAGGGTATCGGCACCTTCTAGCGCCGCCTGTCCGGCGGCCATCATTCCGGCAGCACCGGCTCCCACGACAATGACTTTACGTTTTTTCATTTTTTATTTCCTTGTATCTACAGAAACAACACTACCCGCCCGTGCGCTTAACGACCCAACCCTGCTGTTGTAGATAGGGGATAAGCTGATCGCGATGATCACCTTGAATTTCGACCACCCCTTGCTTGATGGTGCCACCACTGCCACAGCTCTTTTTAAGTTGCTGAACAAACTTCTTCAACTCATCTTCGACCAAGGGAATACCGGTGAGCACCGTGACTCTCTTCCCTTTGCGCCCTTTGGTTTCCCGTCCAACACGTACCACCGAGTCCCTTGCAACAACGCTGGTCTGTTTTTTACAGCAACAACGAGCAATAGGCTGTTGACAAACTGGGCACATGCGTCCCTGATCGCAGGAATAGACCAGCCGTGAATCGTCTTTTTTCTTCATGGTACAATCTCCCTTAATCCCACGACAAACGCCGCCCAGCTTACTGGACGGCGTTAATGTGTCATGCAGAATCAGGCTTTAGTTAACCTATCATCTGAAGTGCGGCCTCAAGGCGACAGACACAGCGTTCACGGCCTAACACCAGCATTACCTCAAAAATACCCGGGGCACTGGTGCCACCGGAAAGAGCAACACGGGTCGGTTGACCCACTTTACCGAACTTAAGACCGGTCTCTTCCAACACAACCTTAAAGGCTGCCTCAACCCCATCCGGGGTAAATGGACAGCTCTTCAGTTGAGCCAGTAACACCTCAAAGGCAGTTTTCTGTTCTGCGGTAATAAATTTATTTTTAGCTTTTTCATCGTAATCCAACTCATCGGCAAAATAAAACGCAGCCTTTTCCGCCATATCCAGCATAGTTTTACTGCGATCCTGCAGGGTTTTCACCACCTCGACGATGTCGATATCGGTCGCAACGCTCACGCCATTTTTCACCAAATACTCCTGCAACAAGTCACTCAGACGTTGAGGATCACCCGTTTTTATATAGTGCTCGTTGAGCCAGAGCAGTTTTTCGGGATTAAACACTCCGGCTGATTTGCCGACATTATCGAGGCTGAACTTCTCGATCAGGTCATCCATGGAGAAGATCTCTTCATCACCAAACGACCAACCCAGACGCACCAAATAGTTAACCAACGCTTCGGGAAGGTAGCCCATGTCGCGGTACGCCATCACCGACGTAGCACCGTGACGCTTGGACAGACGCTTTTTGTCAGCACCGAGAATCATCGGCACATGGGCGAATTCCGGAATCGCATAACCGAGAGCTTGATAAATCTGAATTTGACGTGGGGTATTATTGACATGGTCATCACCACGAATTACTTGGGTTAGTCCCATTTCAGCATCATCGACCACCACCACAAAATTGTAGGTTGGGGTACCATCGCTGCGCTGAATGATCATGTCATCCAACTCCTGGTTATTAAAGGTAATGGTTCCTTTGATCCGATCCTTAAAACTGGTCACACCATCGCGCTGCGATTTAAAGCGAATCACATAGGGCGCATCATCGCTACGCGCTTCTATATCGCGACACGTTTCGTCGTACTGAGGTTTATCCCCCCGCTCCTTGGCCGCTTCACGCTTGGCATCCAACTCATCGGCGCTGCAATAGCATTTGTAAGCCTTGCCCTCGTCGAGCAATTGCTGCACCTTCTGTTTGTACAGGTCAAAGCGTTCAGACTGATAAAACGGCCCCTCATCGTAAGAAAGCCCCAACCAATCCATCGCCTGCAAAATAGCATCGACAGATTCCTGTGTCGAACGCTCGACATCGGTATCTTCAATCCGCAGAATAAACGTACCCTGCTCTTTACGAGCCAGCAGGTAATTAAATAAGGCAGTACGTGCACCACCGATATGCAGATAACCGGTGGGACTGGGGGCAAAACGGACACGTAAATCAGACATTAATCTCTTCTCCATAAGACAAACAACGCTATAAAGCCGTCACGATAACGAACTTGGATTTATACTGTAAACTTGGTGCTGGAAACAAGTGCTATTTACCTCTCACGGCCCATCATCAACAAATCACCACACCGGCGTAACCAACAACCTCGTTCATGTCTCCACTAACCTCACCCGAATTAGCGTAACGAATCAGTTCAGCCCGCCGCGCACCACATGCCGACAGGGTTAACAACATCAACGCCACAGCCGTAACGCCACACATGCTAATCCGCTGCGCTTGCACCCGCTGATAGAGCTGCCCAGCATCCAATTGAAGCAGCGCCTCCAAAGCGTACATATCCTTTTTTTGCGCCACATCAGCGGCTTCGTAATGGGTCATATCTGAACTGGCAACAATCAACACTTTTTCAGGATAATTTTTAATCACCCCGCTCAAGTGCTGCGCCATCTGTTCAAGATCGGCAAAAGGCAGCGAACTCAAACTAAGGGGGACAATTTTAACCTGCGGATTGCGTAGCTGCAAAAACGGCAACATCACTTCGAGGGAATGCTCGTAGCGATGGGCACTGATATCATCATCAATCGATGGATCAGCAGCAAGGATCAACTGTGCCAGATTCTCATCAATGGCAACCTCGCCCAAGGGGGTGAGCCAGCTTCCCTGAGAATACAGCGCACGAGGATGACCAATCCCGCGATGATTTGGCCCCAACAGGATAATGCTGTCGGGCACATCCACCGCAGCAAAGGTTTCACCGGCAATAGCTCCTGAATAGATATATCCCGCATGGGGTGCCATCAACCCCAACGCCGGTTTTGCAAGACCGCCACCAGCAAGAAAAGACTCAACATGGCGGCGCAATTCAACGGGATCATCGGAATAAAACTGTCCGGCTACTACAGGTTGACGTTGCATATAAACCTCCATAAAAAATGACATGACTAGACTAAAAAGCGACCCAGATCACCCGCACACCTACGCATACTAGCAGCGCAGCAAATATCTTAATCATTCTAACATGGGAAAAACGCCCCGCAAGGTGGACACCGATCCGTGAACCAACTAACGAAAACGGAATCACCATCGCCACGGCGGGAAGAAAAACATAACCGAGGAATCCATCAGCAATAGATCTCAATCCCCAACCGGTATAAATATAAGCACAGGTACCAACAAAGGAGGAAACGACAATCAAGGCAGTGGAATTACCCACCGCTAAATGGATAGGAAAACGCAGGAGAATAACCATAATTGGCACAGCAACAACACCACCACCGACACCAAAAAATGACGAGAACGCTCCACCTATAAAGCCGGTCAGCAGCAGCAATGACGTCTGTTCACGCAACCCTTCGGTCGCCGGTTTCAGCGCGCCACTGAGCAATTTAAACGCTACGCCAATCTGCATTACACCAAAAGCTATCTTCAAAAATGAACCACTCAACAGAGAAGCACACCATGCTCCAACACAGGCACCACATACAGCGCCAAGCGCCAGATAGAGCACCTGCATACCACGGACATAACCCCGTTTACGATGCCCCAGGGTATTACTAATAGCCGTTGGAATGATAATCGCTAAACTGGTGGCAAAAGCGCAATGAACCAAAATTTGTGGATCGAGAGCAGCTAGCTGGAAACTCCACATGAACAATGGAACCAAAATAACACCACCACCGACACCTAACAGACCGGCAGCACATCCGGCACAAGTGCCTAAAACAGCAAAAATAACCAACAATTGCAGGGATAATAACTCCAACAGTGCGCCTCACATTAAGATGACTACCTAAAATTAAATCAAGAATAGATATTTACAATCAATAGTCTATTTTGTAGCATAAAGAATAAATTTACACATGGCATTATTCAACCTGCACCGGTCAGTAACAAGGCAAAAACACCCCTTTACCGTGTCGTAAATCATGCGTCATTGCAAACGCCCAGAAACAAAAAATGGTTAGCGAATATTCGCTAACCATTTTTTTATATTGGAGGCCCCGCCCAGATTCGAACTGGGGATAAAGGCTTTGCAGGCCTCTGCCTTACCACTTGGCGACGGGGCCATGACGTGTATAAAACGATGCTACCGTCAAGGCTCGCTAGTGATAACAAATCACCTTGATTACGTCAAGAAAAAAGTCCCACGCTTAGTCTTTATCCAGCCGCTGTTGTACCGAACGTATTTTCCCTTCCATGGTATGCTCCCTATCGCGACGATCATCAATCTTTATCAGCGTCGAAACACGCTGAGCACCGGCATTGAATGGCGATTCGTGCATCTTGCGCACCAGAGCGAAGATATCATCCAACTCCCCTTCCAAAATCGTCCCCATCGGTGTCAGTTGATACTTTAATCCCGACTCCTCGACCAGTTGCAAACAACCGGCAACAAATTTAGAAATCCCCCCGCTTCCTTCACCCAGCGGGGTACAACTAATTTGAACAACAGCCATAATCTCCTCCTTCAAATACTAAAACATATATCACTCGTCTATCACCACCATTGTAAGAACGGCCTTAAGCAATGTAAACGAAAAAAGCCCGGAGAACTCTCCGGGCTTCAATTTACGCTATAAATTATAGCTTAGTGAGCTTTAGCGTGCGTTGCTCGCATAAACTTCGCCAACTCCTCAATCTCACCCAAATCATTGGTCATCTGCGCCCAACCGTACCAGTACGCATAGTCTGGATTAACATGGAACTGCCCTTGATATGTCCGCATCCGATGTTTCATATACATCTTGAACAACACTTGATCGATGTGGGTCATACCATCAATTTGCGAACCGTTTGTGCGCAAGAAATAGAGGAAATCGGGATACGCAAACACATAGTCAGCTGGCTTTTCAATAATGCCGTCCTTATACAATCCGGCAACAATGCGGATCCCCTTAGCCAACAGCATATCCGCCTTCGTAAGCATGCTGTCACCCCTTTCCAACTGGGCACGGGCGTAGGATTCAGAGTGACATTTTTTACAGGTGTTGATCATCTTATTACGCTCAAGATCAAAAGCCTCCTGAGTGGAGCGGATCATGTCCACCGATTGAACCAGTGCCAAACGTGGCGTCGGCTTACCAGTCTCAGGATTCAACACACCAAGTGCCTTCAAGATGGTAATCTTATCCGCTTTCTCCTGTGGATCTTCGGGCAACGGCAGGCGCACACCGATGAACCCCCACGCAGTGTGATTACTGTGCGTACCATCGGGCAGATGACATTCCTGACATGTTGGTGCCTGTGCACCTTCGGGCAGTCTACCACCTTCTCTGGCAAACCAGCGCGTGCCATGTTTAGAGCTGCTCCACATCTCCCATTGTGGGTGATCGTAGCCCATATGGCATTGTTGACAGGCACGAGGATCTTGCGCTTCTTTTTTGGAAAAGCTATGCCGGGTATGACATTCATCGCAGGAATTATTCTGATAACGTTGCCCTGCAGCTAGCTGCGCCGCTTTTTCCTCGTCGGTTTTAATGCCCATATTATGGCAACCACCACAACCACGGCCACCTTCCATCAACTCATCCGGCTCCACATGGGTGATGGGCAGCGCATTCAACGACTTCCAGCCAAAGTTGTGTTTACCATGAGTAAACTGCTCAAACTGCTGTTCATGACATTCCTGACAAACATGCTCATCGGGAAACGCTGCCTTGGCAACATCGGCTGCACTAACATGGCTTTCACCGTGACACACCGAACAAGTGATATCATTTTCAGCGTGGGCACTGACGCGCCAATCCGCAACCTGACCCGGTGTCATTTTGCTATGACACACAATACACGACTCTTCTTCGGCATAAGCTGTGCCCACCATTAGCAGCACACTCATCACCAAACCAAATAACACTCTCTTCATAAAAACCTCCTAAGACTAATAAAAACTGCCAATTCACATTTATTACCGAATTTGTGATATTTTGCAATAAAAAAGACAAAAAAGTAATGGCTTTTTTCTACCAAGGTATCTTCAATATGCAAATCAGCAGCACGCAGAAAATCCATCGGGTAGCTGCGTTCATAAGGACGGCTTAAAAAGGAACCCATCCCCCGTATAGGGATTAAATAGCGGTACGTTCCTGCGATCATAGTTGCCGCTAAACGCAGAATGAGGTGTACTGAAAGCAATCACTGGTAAATTTTACCTTGCTACCAACATTCATGCCGACTTTGCAGAGTAAATGAATTTGCGAAGGCATCAGTAATACTTAAAATGTTTTGCGCAAAAAAGGGGCGATTTTGGGTGAGATACGCGCCGCAGCATAAGGACTAGAAGGATTCGGAATGTAGGATCCGTGGAAATGGCAACGTTCGCAAGGTATTGGGAAATCCGGATCACTTGCTGTGGGCACATCATGACAGTCACATTTACGACCGGCTATAAAATCCTGACTCGCGCTATATGGGTTTGTCGCCCCGCCACCGTGATGAGTGCCTTTCCAAGTATTGATCAACGCAGGAGTGCTACCCCCAAACACCTCATAATCATCCTTATGACATTGCCGACACTGGTTGCCACGGTCATGGTCTCCAGCACCCACTGTTCCACTAAGCGCTTCGCCATTTATCGAGCGTCTTATCAGGTAAGCATTGGGCGATCCATGCGCCTCGTGGCAATCAAGGCAAGACAAAACATAACCACCGGTACTACCGTATGGAGCACGGGTGACAACGGCGGTAGTATTATCATTTTTACCGTGTTTATCTCCGGCACCTGCAACATCACCACTGGTATCAATCCAATCAATCGCCTCAATATAATCGATGCTAGCACCATTTAGATGACTATCGTGTAAATCGGTTGGCGTTCTGTTTTCATGACATTCTAAGCAAAACGTATTATAGTCAGGCAAATTAGAACCATCATAGACACTAGCGTTCCCCGGTTCATATGTTGTGGTTGAATTATAATAATATGGTGACTGATATTTGGTTCCGGCAAAATCTTTCATCCGCTCACTTAAACCATCCCCACTATCACCGTCCCCGTAAAGATCGCTATGCTCAGAGGGCAAAGACATTACGGATAGTTTTTGGTCATCGACATCGGAACGGTTAGCTTTAGCCAGATGTGGATTATGACAAGCAACACAAGGGTTTGACTTTGCGCTAAAGTAAGGAAAATCACTTGGCCGACTGTACGCTCCTGATCCTTCAACATATTCGTAAATATAATTAAGGTTGTGCCTTGAACCTGTCGAATTGAATGCTTCAAGAACCCCTGCAGGTGAGCCCGTTGTATAGCCGCCAAATGTGGCGGCATAGTCGAGATTA
>JAYEOA010000023.1:0-22407 GCA_034722515.1 Thermodesulfobacteriota bacterium
AGGATCAACAGGATCAACAGGATCAACAGGATCAACAGGATCAACAGGATCAACAGGATCAACAGGATCAACAGGATCAACAGGATCAACAGGATCAACAGGATCAACAGGATCAACAGGATCAACAGGATCAACAAGATCAACAAGAGGCTGAGGATGGGAAGCAAGAACCTGCAACAGAGGAGGAACAACCCCAGCCGCAGCAACAGGAATCACAGCAAAACGATCCTTCGCAACTACAACAGCAAATCGATCAGGATGAAGAGACTCCAGAAGAAGATTGGGAGGAGCGCCAATGGCTGCAACGGATCCCCGACGATCCCGGCGGCCTGTTACGACGCAAATTTTTGCATCAATATAAACAACGCCAACACCAAACCGCGAGTGATAAACCATGGTAAATCGCACCTTGATTCTATCGACCTTGTTCATCTGCCTGTTTTCAGCCAGCACAGGCTACACTGGCGATTTACGCGCCAGCGCGTCGCGTAATCAGATCGGCATCAACGAAAGCGTGACCCTCCAGCTCACTGCCATTGGGGATAGCGATGATGAGCCAGATCTATCGGTACTGGAGCAGGACTTTGAGATCGCTGGGCGTTCTCAGAGCTCGCAGGTAACTATCATCAACGGCGATGTCAGCCGCTCCAAGGTATGGACATTGACCCTGCTGCCCCGCCGCAGCGGCTCCCTAACTATCCCGGCAATCTGTAGTGGTGCCGACTGTTCCCAACCATCAACCATCAAGGTACGCAAGCAACCGCCCGGCGATCAAAACAACGCCAGGGTGCTGTTGGAGGTGGAAATTTCTGCGCACGAGGTAATGGCTCAGGCACAATTGATCTACACGGTACGCCTGCTGATGCGCCAGCCATTGGCACAAGCCAGCCTGAGCGAATTAAAACCGCAGGGAGTAGAAACCAGCGTTCATCAACTTGGTGATGATGTGCGCTATGAAACCCAGCGCGGTAGTTGGCGTTATCAGGTGGTTGAACGCAATTATGCCCTGTTCCCGCAACACAGCGGTATACTGCAATTACCGCCATTGCGTTTGGAAGGTTTATTACAAGGGGAGAACCGCTCGCGGTTCAATGCTCGATTTGATCCCTTCGGGCAGCAAGGACAACTCATCCGGCTACGTAGCCAACCCATTGAGATCAGCGTAATCGCACCACCGCCCAGCGACACGCAACAACCGTGGCTCCCGGCGACAAAATTTAACATCGAAGATGAATGGCAGCACACCCCGCCAACCCTTAACGTTGGCGAACCGGCCACCCGCAGCATCACCACCACCGCCACCGGACTGGCGGCGGCACAACTACCTGAACTTAAACTAAGCGCACCGCAAAGCTTCAAAAGCTATCCCGACCAAACCGTGCGCAAGGATATCCATAAGCGTGACGGTATCCGTGGCAGCATGGTGCAAAAGGTGGCTCTGGTGCCAACCCAGGCCGGAACCTTCACTTTACCGGCAGTGCAACTAAAATGGTGGGACATTGACCACAAGAAATGGCGCACTCAAAGCACCGAGGTTATCACCCTGAATGTGCTCCCCGCAAGGCGCGATGTCGGCAGTATACCGATACCACCACCTCAATCAACCACACCCACCGTGGCACCCGTGGACACATCACCAGCACCTCCAACAACAACCATTGAGCCAACCGCCGGATCAAAGTCAATCTGGCAATGGCTCAGTTTGCTGTGTGCAACAGGTTGGATTATCACGCTGATTATTTGGCAACGGCAGAAAAGAGATGCTCGCCGAACACGGCAAGAAATCACCCCCAACACTGTTCCGGCAGCGCAACAAAACGCTGGAACTGCCCTTAAAGAGGCGATCCGTCTGGCCAAAAACAACGAGGCACAACCAAGCCGTGCCGCCCTTATGAGATGGATTCACGCCCTCAACCATGAGCACAAAGGTCTCACAGCGGATACATTTTTACGTGATGCCCCTGAGCCCCTCAAAGGGGAGATAATAGCCTTGAACCAATATCTATATGCGCTGAATGATGGGGATAATGAGAAGGATATGAAACAGTGGGATGGTCAACCGCTGTCTGAGGCTTTGCAATGCTGGAAACCATCGCCAAATAACACCAAAGAATCGGTGCTACCCGCTTTTTACCCGCCAGACGACTAAAAAATGTTACTCAGCACAAACAACCCGATTGCGCCCCTGATCCTTGGCAAAATAACAGCCGCTGAGGTATCAGGTGGTGATGTTCTGTACCCGGCAACTAGCCGCCAACGCCCTGAGCTGGACAAAAAACTCAGTAAGTTGCTCATCCCCGGCCAAGTCACATTGCTCCTGCAACACAGTATCAAGAATAGCATCGGTGGTCAACGGATTGGCCAGCACCACGCGGAAAACAGTGATGGTTTCACCATGATAACATGCCGGTTCCAGACTGGTACGGGAGACAAAGGTTTTACCCGCCTCACGCTGACCTTTCTGGATAATGCGGATCACCTGATCGAGAATTTTATTGATTTCGTTTATTTTATCCCGTGAGGTCTGCGCCATCACACTCTGCAGCCATGCCGGGTTATAACGGTAGGTCAGAATATTTAACTCCGGTGCCGTCACCAACTCAAAATCGGCATGGGCTTCAATACGATCAGCAAGATGTTGCGCCCTCTCAATCCCCTGATCGATCAACAGTTCATAGCCACGGCGACCGATAATCGACAACCCGGCATGAACCAGCATAGCCTTACCGGGACGCGAGCCTTCAAGGGTGTGGATGCCAAGATCCTTGGAGCCACGACGCAAAATATACGCAGCATGATGTTCAATAGACGACAGCGCCTGCGGATCCTTGAACAGCACCATTCCGGCGCCCATCGGTACATAGAGCTGTTTATGAGCATCAATGATGACCGAATCCGCCCGCTCAATGCCGCGTAAACGCCAACGATGAGTATCGGAAAACAGGGTTGGCCCACCCCAGGCGGCATCGACATGAAAATAACAACCCAACTCCTGCGCCAGATCAGCCATCTCCTCCAGGGGATCGACGTTACCGGTTTCCGTGGTACCGGCAATCCCGATGAGAGACAAAATCCTTTTGCCCTCGGTCTGCACCCGGCTACAATGATTACGTAACTGACGCATATCGATACGATTATTATCATCGGTTGCCACCGGGATCAGATTCTCACGACCAATCCCCAGCAGATCAATCGCCTTGGCGAGGGAATAATGACCACGACGTGACGCCAATACCACCAAGCCATCGCAATCCAGATGCTGCATCGCCTTGAAATAGCCTTCCTGATCGATACCTTTAAAATCACCATCGGCACCGCACAAACGGTTGCGAGCTGCCCACAATGCCGTGACATTAGCCACGGTTCCACCGGAACAGAATGCTCCAAGAGCACTCTGACTATCATGTATCCAGCGCTTATAGAAAGCGTCGTCTTGATTGTAGATCAAGCGGTTGAGCATCGCCAGAACCTGACGTTCCAGAGGGGTGAAGGCCTTAGATGTTTCAACCTTGACCAGATTCTGGTTAAGGGCGGTCATGATCCGCGTCAAAGGAAACATGAAATAGGGCATGGCCGAGGTCATGTGACCAACAAATCCCGGCGAAGCGGTATGCACCGATTGAGCAACCAGTTTCTTTTTTACAAACTTGGTGTAATCAGAAACAAAGGAGGGTTGTTCAGGAATGTGAGAGTTAGCAAAATCACCCTCAATCTCTTCAAGGTCGCGCTTTAAAGCAACGATATGTTCCTGCAAAAACCCGGCAGCATTGTCAGTAATCGCCTGATCGATACTGCCCAGAGTAGAATCTGGAGCCTCAGGAACGGTAAAAATACGGTAAAGATTTTCCAGATTAGCTTGTGCGTTATCTCTAATTTTTTTCATAATAATAAATACATTACATTTCAAAGGATGCAGAAGATTGTCGAACTCGGTAAATCATAACGAGAAATCGCTGCCCGAAGCTTCTGGATCAACGGGAAAAGCTACTGCGCCATCAGCGAAAGGCGCAAACAGCAAAGATCAAAAAATAATCCAGTGTTTTATATACAGTGCCCCTTCACCTTATGTCAATCATATGTCAATCAGTTATTGATAATTTCACACTGGCTACAGCATATATTTACCAGTTCTTCACCCTTTTAATAGAGAACTCCTTGCTGCTGCCCATAAAGTTGCAAAACCGCTGCCGCCTCTTGGTGGCACAAATCACGCACCACCTCAATGCCCCGGCGTGCAAAACATTGCTGCCAATCCTGCGGCTTGTCCCCTTCGTCAAAACCAAGCTGACGAGCATCTTCATCACGGGCACCATACAGCAAGCGGGAGATACCCGCCCACGGGATCGCCCCCATACACATGGCGCACGGCTCTGTGGAGCTAACCAGCTCAAATCGCGCCGTTCCCTCCCGTTCCAACACATACGACCCTAAACATTGCTGTGCTAGAATAATTGCCACCAACTCGGCATGCATCACCGAGCAGTTGCTCGCAACCACCAAATTCACCCCGGGTGCCACTAGTTTTCCGCTACCAACTTCAAAAATAGCGGCACCAAAAGGACCTCCCCCGTCGCCTTTAGCTAAAATATTACGTCGTGACAGTTCAATCACCCAGCTCATTTTTTCATGATCGCTCGAAAATATCGGCGGTGATTCATCGACAAATTGATCGATCCAAACGGGCAAGTGCAGGGTAAATTCAGGTAAAATCATCATTCTCTCGCTACGAATAACAGCTTATCCCGCTTCGGGAAAAACTTAAAAATTACGATTAGATTCAGCCGATCACACCGCCAGCAACCCCTCTATGGACGCAATGCTGTATAAGACGCCGTTAAACCATCCCTGCTAAAAACTGCCCTCGTCCAGCCGATTTCTCGCTACGCCCCCTGTTGTCAGACAACCTCCTAGAGACAACACAAAAAGCCACAACACAAAAAGCCCTCAACTGAATTCAGTTAAAGGCTTGGTTTTTTATGGCGCGCCAGGGAAGATTCGAACTCCCGACCTTCTGATCCGTAGTCAGACGCTCTATCCAGCTGAGCTACTGGCGCAATGGGTGTTGTTTATCTCGCATTTGAGCGAAATTGTCAACAATCTTTTTTACTTACCGATAAGAAACATCAGTTTAAAAAAGATTTAAATGGCGGAGAGGGAGGGATTCGAACCCTCGGTACAAGTTTCCCCATACACTCGCTTAGCAGGCGAGCGCCTTCAGCCAACTCGGCCACCTCTCCGCAACAAAACGCTACACCATGCCTTATTAAAAAACAAGACACAGCGTTATATATAAATGGCGGAGGAGGTAGGATTTGAACCCACGGTACTTGCGTACAACGGTTTTCAAGACCGCCGCCTTAAGCCACTCGGCCACTCCTCCGCAACTCTATATCCATTTCTTCAAACTATTTCCCAGTAATCCGCTCTAAACCACCCATGTAGGGTCGGAGCACCTCGGGAATAATGACACTTCCGTCTTCCTGCTGGTAATTTTCCAACACCGCCAGCAATGTTCGCCCGACGGCTAATCCTGAACCATTAATGGTGTGTACGAACTCCGATTTGGCTCCCTCTTCACGGCGATAACGAATTGCCGCCCGACGCGCCTGAAAATCACGAAAGTTCGAACAGGATGATATCTCCCTGTACACCGTCTGACCCGGCAACCACACCTCTATATCGAAGGTACGTGCGGCAGAAAAACCAATATCGCCGCTGCAAAGGTCAACCACCCGATAGGGCAGCTCTAACAATTGTAAAACCTTCTCTGCGTTAGCCAGCAACATGTCTAGTTCGCGATCAGATGTTTCCGGCACCACAAACTTAACTAACTCAACTTTGTTGAACTGATGCTGACGAATCAACCCACGAGTATCGCGACCATGTGATCCCGCTTCCTTACGAAAACAAGGAGTGTGGGCGGTATAACACAACGGCAACTGTTCTGCACCTAAAATCTCATCGCGATGAATATTAGTGACAGGAACTTCGGCTGTGGGGATGAGAAAATAATCTGGCCCTTCGACGTGAAACAGGTCGTCTTCAAACTTGGGCAATTGCCCTGTCCCCGTCATGGATTCTCTGTTTACCATAAATGGCGGAAGCATTTCAACATATTTATGTTGCTCAGTATGAAGATCGAGCATGAAATTAATCAAAGCTCTTTCAAGGCGAGCTCCGGAACCTTTGTACAAGGTAAAGCGGGCTCCGGTCAACTTACCACCACGCTCAAAATCGAGAATATCCAAGGCCTCACCAATATCCCAATGGGCTTTAGGCTCGAAGGAGTATTCGGGAACGGTTCCCCACTGACGAATCTCTACATTATCGTCCTCACTAAGACCGACGGGACAAGATTCATGCGGCAGATTGGGGATGGTCATCAAGATCGTCTGTAGCGCATCGCTAGTTTCACGCAACCGTTCATCGAGACCCTTAATCTGCGTGGAAACTTCTTTCATACGCACGATTTCATCTTTGACCTGACTCTTATCCTTGGTTTGACCAATCAGAGCCGATACGCGGTTTTTCTCCGCCTTGAGGGTGTCAGCCTGACCTAGCAGTTCGCGCCGTTGCTTATCTAGCTGACGAAAATCATCAAGATTGATTGCCGAACCACGCGTTGCCAGCCGTTGTTCTACCTGTTGTAGGTTGTCGCGCAAAAACTTTACATCCAGCATACTGTGTTCTCCTGATCCGACGCCAAAACTACCAACGTCCAACTAACGCATGAAAAAACCGACACACTTCGTAACACTTCTATTTAGCTGCGTCAACGGGATTTAGATCTTCTTGCGCATCTTTCCCATTCACCCACCAATCACTATCTTCATCGAACCACCACAAACTGGAGTCCGTCGTCCAGATCGTATTAGCCAACTCCTTGGCCAGGTCGGTCTGTAAGCGGCGCACGGCAAAGGGATACCATTCATCCGCATAGCGATTGCCAAGATCCTTATATTCCTTCAGGGCAAGGATCATCTCCAATTGATCAGCATCGTGCGCCAAGCGAGACTCGGAGCTATCGTGAACACCAAACTCCGTCAGGGCATCCTGATATTCTTTTCCAAAAGGCAAGGTAGCTGCGAGATCGGCTATCGCCTTATCCTCATTGGCCTGAACATACTTCTTGTTGACGTAGTTCAAATCGCCGATGCGTGCTTCAGGAACATCGTGAAACAGACACATCATCACCACCCTACTACAATCCACCCCCGGCGTCATCTTGGCGAGGGTATAACCAATCATCGCGGTACGAAATGAGTGCTCGGCAACGGATTCGGCACCGGAACCCAAAAACTGAAAACCACTGCGGGGTGTTTTCTTCAACATCCCGACTTCAAAGAAAAAATTCGCTAAATTTTTCATCAATCGCTCCCACACCTCACATACATTAAAAAATACCATTAAATAGATGGTACAAAAATGCCAAAAACTGCTATAGTGCCCACCTGTCCTTCAATAAAAGCAAAAAAGGAGATGCTAAGATGAATAAACTAAATGGCACCCTTAGTACCACTTCATTACCCGAAATTTTACGCCTGTGTTCGGTACAGCAAAAAACCGGCATCCTGCTTTTATCCCGCTCAGGCATCAATAAAAAACTTTACTTTAATCAAGGTACGCTGATCTATATCACCTCGAACAAACCCGGTGAGCGTGTCGGTGAATATCTCATTCAACGCGGCGACCTAACCCGTACCTGGGCCGGATTTCTCCTCAAAGATAGCCAACGTAACGCAATAGCCTTTACCAGCAGCCTGTTGGAAAAAAATATTTTTGACCAAGAAAAGCTGCAAAATGCGCTGTCAGATTTGGCCAATACAGCCCTCGCCGACGTGATGAGCTGGACTACCGGAACCTATGAGTTTGGCGACAAACTACCACAGCAAGCTCTGGATGGGCCAATCCGCATCAGTGAGATCAAAGCATTACAGCAAATCATCCAACAAGGGGAAAACAATCATGCTACAGATAAAACTGCCGCCCTGCTACGCAATTTGGCAAGTAAAATAGTAACCAACAACTTTTCCCTCCCCGTATTGCCGACCATTGCAATAAAACTTCAAAAATACTGGTCAAACAAAGAGGATGCCCCCGAGGAGATCCTCAAACTGGTACGCAATGATCAGGTTCTCAGCGCCTACTTGCTCAGGGTGGTAAACTCTGCGGTTGACGAAACTCAGCAACGCTGCGCCACTATTAAACAGGCGATGGAAGCGTACTCCAGCGAACATTTGACCGGCATCGTTCACGCCCAACTCGCCAGTACACTGTCACCCAAGCAACCAGACACCATAGCGCAACTGTTGCAACATGCACTGCGCTGCGCCTGTTTGGCAGAACAAATAGCCGCACAATTAGGTGAAGATAAAGAACTCGCATTTACCTGCGGCCTGTTTCACAATAGTGGCAAAATTCTACTGTTACAACTACTCACCAATGAAAACATCCCCGATAACGAGCTACCGCAACTGATAACTAGATTTCATCAAAACAGCGGTGCTCTTATGTCCAGACGCTGGAATCTAGCCCCGGAAATATACAACTGCACCAAGTATTACCACAAGCCACAAGAGGCTGAAAAAAACCGGGAGATGGTGGAAATTGTCTACCTGAGCCATACACTGCTACTTCACCCCGAGAAAGGAGATGATGCGCTAAAACAATGCCACCATCTGAAAGTACAGCACCTGAACATCAGCAACCTGACCGACAATATAAGTCTAATCGACGAGATCGTCGCCGCCACCTACTAACGTCATCAACAGACCTGAGCCTAGCACTTTACTCTGCCAGCACTTAAGTCCCGTAACCATTTGCAACGAATCCGGCGTTGTCGGAAACTGACGGGCAATTTCTTCGAGCAATGCGTTGTTGATTAAAATTCCCGGATCAAGAGCCAGTTCAACAGCTTTCCCTTTTCGCCATTGCTTCAAACGGGCAAAACGCTTATCCACCGCCGCATCACGCACCCGCCGCTCGGCACGGGGGAAACAGGGCAGATCACCTTCGGCCACCAGCATCGCCTGTTCGACCTGAAGCAACACCGCCTTGCCATAGCGATCAACTAATCGCGGCGAAAAATCATCGACCTTTTTAAGATCGGCAACACAATCGGGGCAGTGGCGTGCCACCGACAACAACGCTTTTGGCCCCAACACTTTGTAAGCAGGACAATCGCGCCGCGCTGCTTCCCCATTACGCCAAACGATCAGATTTTCCAAAATCGCCAACGAACGTGGCGATAATGTCCCCGCCCCCTTCATACGTAAGAATGCCGGCCCTTCATGAACCTGAAAGCGAGCCTGTTCCAGCAAGGCAAATTCCTCCTGCGCCCACCACAGCCGATCTTTTTCGACCAGCTGTCCTTCAAGGATTGCTACCAATTGGTGCAAATAGCGGGTGTCCTCAGCGGCATAATGGCACATCTCCGGTGACAAGGGTCGTTTCGACCAATCAGAGCGCTGATATTTTTTATCAAGGCTGACATCAAAGTATTTTCCAAGAATATCAGCCAAACCTACTCGCTCTTCACCCAGCAACTGGCTGGAGATCATGGTATCGAACAGACCATGAATTTCGATCTCAAAATCACGGAACAAACAGCGAATATCATAATCCGCAGCGTGAAAGATCTTACGCACAGCAGGGTCTGCCAGCACCGGGCGCAATACTGACAGATCGGGAACCGCCAGCGGATCTAACAGCACCGTATGTTCTTTATCGGCCAGATAATAGGTAAATTGCAGCAGACACACCTTTTCCCGAAAGGAGTGCATTGAATCCGCTTCGAGATCGACAGCAAAAACCGCTAATTGTTGCAAATCGTTGGCCAGTTGTTCGAGACCAGCGGGGGTAGTAATGATCGGCGTTTGCGCCATTATTGTATTGCTCCTTTGGAAAAACCTTAAGTATGTTGCTGTAACACCTGCAATGTCGCTTCCATCTCCTGACGAGTACCGATGGAGATACGTAAACCGTGTTGCAACAACGGATCACTGAAATGACGCACCAGAATTTTATGTTCTTTAAGCTGTTCGTACACGCGCAAACCATCACCATCGGCGGGACTGGCAAACACAAAATTGGTCTGCGACGCCAGCACCCGATAACCCAAGCCCTGCAACTGCTGACTAAACCAATCGCGGGTGGCGCAAATTTCATCCAACCGCTGGCGCAAATATGGCTGATCGCGCAACGCCGCCTCGGCAGCAACCAGCGCCAAGCGGTCGATATGGTAATGATCGCGAATTTTATCGAGGGCGGCGATCACCTGCGGATGGGCAACGGCTAGACCGAGACGCATCCCCGCCAAGGCATAACTCTTGGAAAAGGTGCGGGTAACGATAAGATTTTTATGCTTTTTCACCAGCGACAGAGCATTCTCCGTAGCAAAATCGGCGTAGGCTTCATCGACCACCAGCATACCAGCACAACGCCGAGCCAGATCTTCAATCTCATCAAGGCTAAAGGAGATACCCAGCGGCGCGTTGGGGCTGGTGAGAAAAAACAACTTCCCCTGATAACACTCCGGGAAATCGGCCAACTTAAATTGATCGGTCAGGCCAAAGGTGCGAATCTTAGCCCCTTGAATATCGATCAACGTTCCATAATAGGAGTAGGAGGGATGGACAAAAGCCACCTCTTCCCCCTCGCCGGCAAAGGCGCGGATCAAGTTATTGAGTAACTCGTCGGAACCATTAGCCATGATCAGCCACTCGGGATCGAAACCATAGAGCTCTGCTGCCGCCTGACGTGCGACCCGACTGGCAGCATCGGGGTACTGGCGCAATACCGCACCATCAGCGCCCAGCTCTTTCAGGATGGCCTCAACCACCCTGGGAGACGGAGGATAGGGATTCTCATTAGTATTGAGTTTGATCCACTGCTCGGGATCACAAGGCTGAAAGCCGGGTACATACCCGGCCATTTCGGCAATATTTTTTCGTAGCGGCAACATTGTTTTCACCTTTTAAACAGAGTCGTTATTGTTTCGATCAAACAACCAATCCTATTCAATTGATAACGAGACAGGAGCAGCCTTATTGAGATCCAGTACGGCATCTGATGATATACCGCTATCCACGAATTACAGCTTTAGGTAACTTTTTAATAACATTCCCAGCCCCATTATATAATGGAATACCAAACAAATTTGATGCCTCGCAATGAGTTGGTTGTGGATATTGAAAATAATGCAAATTTTTTGCCGCCACAAAAAACAAACGTCTTCTTTTTTGCGGCGTACCGTAATCAGCCGCCATAAGTTCTCTGTGGGTCACCTCATAGCCTATTTCCTCAAAAGACCTATATATCTCTTCAATCATATTTGCAGATTTTACCTGTGCCAAACCATAGACATTCTCCATTACTACAATTTCCGGTCTCAGAGTATCTACATGTCTTATATAGTCTCGATATAAAGTCCCAAGGGGGTCATTCGTGGCTTTTTGTTTTCCGGCAACACTAAAAGGTTGGCATGGCGGCCCGCCAATAATGATATCCGGATCTTTACCTATTGTATTTTTAACTAACACCGGATCTAATTCTGTTATGTCAGCTCGATGAAAATTCCATTCAGGTCTATTATATTTTACAGTAAATTCTACCCATTTTTCTATGTCTGTTGAAAATGCGGTATCAAATTCTATCAAAGCATTTGACGCGGTCTCAAAGCCTAAGTCTAACCCGCCTGCACCAGTAAAATACGAAGCAATTTTCAGAGTGCCGCCCCGATTTAATCGCTGAAAATATTTTGCTATTTCCCCGGCTAATGCCGTCGCCAATTTAACAGGAACTGCATTTCCAATTTGTTTCTGGATTTGTCCCAGCGTACCCTTAAATTCATACTCAAGAGGAAAGTCCTGCAAGGCAGCAGCCTCACGTGGCGTGATGTAACGATTTTCCGTCGGATGTACAAATTTGTTAAATATATATGCCGTCACCGTAAGTGCTGGTTTATCATCCTCAAGCCTTAAAAGACGCATATTGGGACCGCCGGTTTTTTTCGATCCCGTCCTTACAAAACTTTCATGCTGCAAATATTCAGGAAGATCACCCATTTTCCCCCCAGGTGGAAGATATATCATCCGCTCCAGTACGATCCCCGTATATTCTCGTGTTTCGTGGTTGGATATTTTCATAAAATTACATCACGCAAAACTGGTTCCTCTAATGTTATTACAAAGTCAAAGACTCTTCTAAGATCGCTGAGCATGATGGCCTTAGAATCTTCAACTTCTACTAAATCCTTGTCCAACCCCCAATACATGTCAACAAATGGTGCAACATATTCACCGCCATGACGATAAGCAGGTAGATTTGAAATTATAGCTGTTTTAATATTACAATCAGACTTGACAACAGTACCAATCTTCAAAGACTGATAAATAGCTTTCTTTATATCATCAGTTCGATCCATGCCTGCGCTCGTTTTGCTGTCACTTATAGATTGATTCCTTGGCCAGCCATCGCGGTCTTTGGCAATTTTAGGCGGGTTACCACTGGCGTTTGCAAGGTAAAATAATTTATTACTGCGGCTTCTTTTAGAATATGCTTCTTTTGCGGTTAACCACTGTTCGATGCAAGAATCTATTACCTCTGAGTTGACCGAATTTAGGAGAAAATCTACAAGGGGTTTAAATGGCCAAAGGTTACTACCAACCTTACCCAAGTCAATAGCTTTATCACTATGCAAATATATAGCTGAATCACATTCCCTGAGCTGAGAACTGGTGATAGTTATTTTTTCGTGCTCACCATTTAAGCAGCTAGCGTTTATTTTAAATACAAAAGGATAAGTCAGAAGAGGTGCTGATTTAACTTCTGCCAAGATCACCATACCGCTACTATGCTTTAATATCGCATCAGCAACCTCTGTACCGCCAACAGCAACCACTTCACCTAATGCTGGATATAGCTTTTCTATAAAGCGCAAAACCACTTCACTACTCAGCTTACCTAGTGCCCCAGATTGAGGCTTTACAGCTTTTTGATAACTCCACTTGCCTGATTTTGAATAACATGGAGAACATAGGTTTATAAAACCTAAATGTGCATTATATTCAGATGGGCAATTACTACAGGCTTCAATGTGCTTTTCTAGCCCTGAAGTTGCGTCCAGATATGCTGCCGACATTACCAGATCAAAACAAAAGGCCTGGACATGAGAATCCTTAATCTTTAACCAATCAAGAAGTCGATCAATCTCTACGCGCCAAGGATAATCTTCTAGCGGCTCTCTTCCATTTATACTATTTAAATCAAATGCCATATTGAAATTTCTCCGCCACTATCTATTTGCATCAACTCAATAAACCTCCAACACCCCATACTCCGTGGTACGCCGCACCGGCGTAAACCCGGCATCGTGAGCCAGATCAATCAACTGCTGCTGCGTCATACGGAACGACACTCCGGCGGCGGCAACGACATTTTCCTCCAACATGGTTCCACCGAGATCGTTAGCACCGAAGCGTAACGCCACTTGGGCAATCTTCGCCCCTTGCGTCACCCAGCTGGCCTGAATGTTGTCGATATTATCCAGCACCAGCCGCGACAACGCCACTACGCGCAGGTAGTCGCTGCCGGTAGCTGTTTCACCGCCGAACTCACCCTCCAGCTCGGTATTACTCGGTTGAAATGTCCAACTGATAAAGGCACTGAAACCGCCACCCTTGTGCTGGCTATTCTGCTGAATCTCGCGCACCCGAAACAGATGCTCGACAATCTGATCTGGAGTTTCGCAGGAACCAAACATCAAGGTTGCCGTGGTGGTCATCCCCAGGCCGTGGGCAATCTCCATAACATCGGCCCACTGACGCCAGCCGATCTTATTGGGCGAAATAGTTTGACGCACCTCATCTACCAGCACTTCGGCTCCGCCACCGGGAATCGATTTGAGCCCCGCAGCCTGAAGCCGCGTTAAACATTCCTCAACGCTTAGATCGCAGAGCTGGGCGATCTGAATAATCTCCGCCGGTGACAACGAATGGATCTGCACCGTAGGGAAACGCTTGCTCAACTGACGAAACAGCTCTTCAAACCACTCAATCTTCAAGCTGGGATGGACGCCCCCCTGCATCAGCAGTTGCGTACCGCCGTGTTCAACAAGCTCCTGCACTTTGGCAAAGATCTCATCATAGCTGAGTAGATACGCCGCCTCATCTTCTTCATCGCAATAGAAGGCGCAAAAGCGACACTTACAGCAACAGACATTACTGTAATTAACATTGCGATCGACAACAAAACTTACCTGTCCCCCGGGATGGCGCAACTGGCGCTGCTCATCGGCTAACTGCCCCAATTGCAAAAAATCGGTCTGGGTCAGCAAGAACAAAGCCTCTTCACGACATAGCGACTGCCGCGCCGCCAGCTTATCCTTAATCGTTTGCAGCACCATTAATCATCATCCTCAACATGGTCGTAGATCCGTACTTGCCGATAGAGGGTATCGCGCTCGACGGGTATCTTTCCCGCATTGCGAATCTGGCGCAGAATCTCGTGTTTATCCAACGCCTGTGGCGAATCGGCCCCGGCATCGTGCCCGATCTTCTCCTCAACCACGGTGCCATCGAGATCATTGACACCAAAGCTAAGCGCCACCTGAGCAATCTTCAAACCCAACATTACCCAATACGCTTTAATATGTTGAAAGTTATCCAGATAGATCCGACCAATGGCCAAGGTCTTTAAACAATCGATCCCATCCGGCCCTTTAGCGTTCGGAATGCGCGTATTCGCCGGTTGAAATGCCAACGGAATAAACGACTGAAACCCACCGGTTTTATCCTGCAACGCTCGCAGCTTTGCCATGTGATCCACACGATCAGCGTAACCCTCAACATGACCGAACAACATGGTGGCGTTACTCTTCAAACCACCTTCATGAATCTTCTGCGTCACCTCCAGCCAGCGCTCACCGGAAATCTTTTCTGGGCAGATCTGGTTACGCACCTCAGCACACAGAATCTCGGCACCACCACCGGGGGTAGAATCAAGTCCAAGTCGTTTCAACTCGGAGATCACCTCTTCGACGGGAAGTTTGGAAATCTGACTAAAATAATCGATCTCCACGGCGGTAAACGCCTTGATCTTCAAGTGCGGATTGTTGGCCTTAATGGTCGCCATCATACGCAGGTAAAATTCAAACGGCAGATCTGGATGGAGTCCGCCAACCATGTGCAACTCAGTAGCTCCGGCGGCACTGGCCTCTGCCGCCTTGTTCAGAATTTCGCTAAGATTGTAGGTATAACCGCCGGAATCTCCGGCTTGATGACAAAAAGCGCAAAAGAGACACTGATTGACACAAAAGTTGGTGTAATTGATATGGCGATTGACGTTGAACAGCACCTTGTCGCCATTCTTCTGCCGATTGATATCAGCGGCCAACTGGCCGATGCCAAACAGGTCATCCGACTCGAACAATTGCAGGGCATCATCATCACCGATGCGCTGCCCATCTGCTATTTTTTTGCGTACTCGTGAAATTACATCACTCATTGATTTTCTCCCCAGCGCACAAACAAGCTATGAGGGAAGCCAAGGCTGTCGAAAATTTTACCCACGACAAAATTGATCAGCTCCTCCATCGTTTGCGGTTGGCTGTAAAATGCCGGCATGGCCGGTAAAATAATGGCTCCAATTTGCGACAACGTCAGCAAATTTTGGAGATGTATGGTATTAAAAGGGCTTTCACGCGGAACGATTATCAGAGGACGCCGCTCTTTGAGCATCACATCGGCCACACGCTCGATGAGATTACCACTGATCCCCGTTGCCACCCGGGCAACTGTTCCCATCGAGGCGGGAACAATCACCATAGCATCTGCAGCGGACGATCCGCTGGCCAGCGGTGCGGTAAAATCCTGCTCGCCATAACAGAATAGACGCTGATTTTCATCGGTAAAAAATATCCGCGCCTGTTGCTGAAACACAGCAATATCCTCCGACCATTTAAGCCCTTGTTCCAACGCCATCACCTGACGTCCTGCCGAAGAAATCAGCAACGAAACACGGTGGCCGTCATTTAATAACTGCTGAATCAAGGTAATGCCGTAAATCGCACCGGAAGCACCGGTCAACGCTACAGCGATGTGACGTGATGAACTCATAGCACCACCACGTCCAGCAAAACAAAGAAAAACAGCGTCACGCTGATATAACCGTTCAGAGTAAAAAACGCTGCATCCATCTTACTAATATCGCCCGGTTTGACCAGAGTGTGTTCGTAAACAAGCATCGCCGCCACCGTGGCCACACCCAATAAATATATCCACCCCAAGCCACTGCCGGGCATCGCCAACAGCAGCAATACGATCATACCAACATGGAACATGCGCACCACCAGAAACGAACCCTCTTCACCCAAGGTTACCGGAATGGAATGCAGCCCCTGCTGACGATCAAAATCAAGATCCTGCAACGCATAGAGTATGTCGAAACCCGCCACCCACAGCGACACCGCCAATCCAACCAGTATTATAGAGACCGTAACATCCCCACGCAGGGCGATCCATGCCCCAACAGGAGCCGCCCCCAGACACAGACCGAGAATCAGATGAGCATAGGCGGTGAAACGTTTGGCAAAGGAGTAGAGCGCCAAAAAGAATAGTGCAACCGGCGATAGATAAAAGCACAGCGGATTCAACATATACGCCGCCAACACCAACAACGAAAAAGAGAGCGCCACAAACAGCCCGGCTTCCCACTGCGCCACCAATCCGGCGGGGATATGCCGCTCGGCAGTACGTGGATTAAGGGCATCGATACGCGCATCGAGCAACCGATTTAACCCCATAGCACCGGAACGCGCCCCCACCATAGCTAAACAAATCCACAGCAACTGCCCCATGGTCGGCAAAGCCCCATTGGCATGGGCTGCCAACACCATCCCGATAAGGGCAAAGGGAAAAGCAAAAATAGTATGGGAGAATTTAATCATTCCCAACAGCGACTTTATTTTTAAAAATAGCCCTCTCGCCATGGTCAATATCCTTTTTTATTTGAACAATGCAAAACCGCATCACTCTACACCCGCTACATAGCACGAATCAAGGATTTTGCCATATCTGCCCGAATAGAATTCAGAAAAGAATTACCATTGCTCAAGCTGGCCGGGCATCTAGCCCATGTTTAACACCCCGTAAAATATCTTTCGTATAATCAGTAGCTTAACTGGCACGATTTTTCCAAGTGGCACTACAAATGTTACTTTTTGTGTTTTTATCTCTTTTATACGATCATCTTTCTGGTTCCGCCCGGTGCTGAATTAACGTTCAGGGCTTGGTAAATTTCCAGCTGCTTTGGTTCTGCCTGTGTTGCTTTTCTTACGTGAAGTGTTCGACCATCGGTGCGTTTAAAGGTTGCAGTGATACGGCATTGGTTAGTCAGTGTTGTCCGCAGGCTTCTCCAGCTACTGTGGTTTTGCTGCTGGCGTAGCTGATAGCGGATAAATTGCACAAATTGATAGGCGAGTACGGTGATAAATATATGTCCATCACAGCGCTCCTCCTTTTGATGATATACTGGACGTAGACCGAGTTCCGATTTTAGGCTACGGAATACGGCTTCTAAATCGGTTAGCATGGTATAGGTACGCCACATCTTTTCTGCATCCCATTCGGTTTCATTGCTGCGTAAGCAATAAACGCCGGGATGGGTTTGCATGCTGTCATCTATTGGTTTGCGTTGCCATTTCAACCCTATGGCATTGTTTTTGTCTGCATCTGCGATCAGCTCTATTGTGTAGTGCTGACTGGCTCCACGGCTTTTCTCTTTCAGCCGACCGATCCGTTCCCAGACTTTATCTATCTGTTTTGTCGTCCGGGGTCGACTCAGTCCCTGAGCCAGTTTCTCGAGGGCAGCTTCAAATCGTTCGGCAAAACGGTTGGTGATAGCTTCTTCTTTTTTTGCCCGTTGTTCACTGTGACAATAGAGGCGAACTTCTGTGCTGTTGCCTTCATCGTTTGTCTCTTCAGAATAGACCTTTTGCAGATGCACCTTCTCATTGGCTGCATTGTTAATGGTTATGGCATCTTCTGAATCAAAGTAGCGTTGGCGTTCCCGACTGACGACCAAATAACGGTAACCGTTATCACGTAACCAAGTGATATTATCTTCAGTTGCGATACCACGATCCATCACAACTAGCGCTCCGGCTTTAGCATCCAGATCATTGAGCATGGTTTTCAGGGTTGTGGCTTCAAAAACATTGCCGGCAAAACATTCACTGCGGCGGACAAAACCGCTACCGTCGAGAACTAAACCCAGTGTTAACAGTGGACAATCACTGCGTTTCTCTTTAGAACGCCCGTGTTTCGCCTTGGGGTTGTTATCACTGCTGGTTTCAAAATATGTATTGGTTAAATCGTAGAGAGTGACTGTACAGGAAAACCCAAACAGACTGGTTACCTGATCAAACAGATGTTTCTCTATTTTACTTCGATGCTTCATCAACAGGTCTGATGCCCGATATAACTGCATCAAGCTCATCTGTTCATAATCAACATCAAGCAATTCACCAAGGGCACTGCTTTCACGTAACCAACGATGTGTTGCATATTCTGAGGCCGGTGCTGCCATTCTACCGATAATTAAACCGATCATTGCTGAGCGTTGTGGACCGTTTAAACCTAGATTCTCTAAAAATGGCGCAAAATCGAGCCGTTGCATTGCCCATAAGCCCAGTTGCTCAACCCCGACAGAGCGTGGTTGCAGCATTCTCAATGAATCAACATCGACCGTTTGAATATCACCTTGAGCTTGAATGCCGGCTCTGGGTGCAACCTCAGCTCCAATTCCAGAACCAATAGAATCCATACGAGAGGGAGTAGTTTTATCAGTTCCATCAGTCGTTTGAGGATTAGAAACCTCGGCTTCGCGCACCACCAACTGAGCCAGCATGTGCTGAACCTTACGCTCAACATGAGCAGGCAGTTCAGACGGGAATAAAGACTCTTCACCATGAAGCAATTGATCGAGCCTGGAACACAATGCAGGCCAAAGATCTTGAGCAACTTCAAAATGACGTCCGAGATTCAACAACGTACGTTGACGAACCTTACCATCGATACGCTGAGAACAAACCAGACGGTGAGTGAAATATCCCTCACCCGTAGAGGTATTACGAGTTTTAGTGCGACGAATATACATAAAACCCATAATACAAGAAAAAAAGAACTAACTCAACCACAACACGTACGATTATGGCACTACATTGCAATATCGGTGACCTGCTTGAGTAATTTCAGTTAGTTACATTGCAGAACAGCGTTCTATTTGCGATAAAGTGTTAAACATGGGTTAAGAATGTCCCGGACACCTTACTGCAAGCAGGAAAACCTTTGATCCGCTAAAAAAAGATTTTGTCGAAGCTGGGCCGCTCAGCGATATTGGCTGACAACATATTCACTGTAGTAGAGTGGGAGAACAATGTTTTTTTGTTCCAGTGCCGACGAACCTTGTGTTCCGGTTAGCTTTATCGTCTTTTGGGGCTGGCATTTGGCAATGTAGGAGCGTAACGATTTTGCTCTGGTTCGCTTGCCACTTTTGACCTCAATCGGGATAATCTTGCCGCTGTCGTCGCTAACAATAAACTCTATTTCGGCACGTGCATCACCCCAGGAGAAGGTCGGTACTAATCCTTGTGCGGCAAATTCCTGTTGCACAAAGTTCTCAGCTATAAATCCCTTATATTCATACCCCTGCAGCTTGATTTCCTTGTACCCGATAGAAAGCATATTGTGGAGCAGTCCAACATCAAACAGAAACAGTTTGACCATGCTCTCTTTTCTGCAAGCAGCAAGCGGAGTGCGAGGTGTGCCAGAAACCGGGTAGTTTGGTAATGCTAAACGACATTTTTCTAACCATATAATTGCATTTTCGAAGTCGTTATAGCGTGATTTGCGCTCGTAAACTCCCTTGAATTTAAAGCGCTTAACCGATTCGTCAAGCACAGAAGATAGCTGTGCCGGTATGTTTCGGAACACCGCTTCTATTATATTTGCATCAACCTTTCCTGAGTATTTGCCAAAATCACGCAGATAGCCGGAGATAAGGTCGGTATGGATTTGCGTTACCGCTTGGTGGCGTTCCACTATACTGCTGTCTGCCATGCCGAACCAGGTTTTGACTGCTTCGGGCATACCACCGGTAAAATAATAGTCAGTTAATTTGGCAAACAACTTTGTATGGGCAGCAGCGGTGTTCAATTGGTTTTCGTACGCTTGGATCAAGCTTTTTTCACCCGATGCCAGGAGAAATTCGCGAAAATTCAGTGGGCGCAAATTGTGTTGCTCTACTTTGCCCACGGGAAAAGACTGTAGCAGACCAATATTAGAACCGCTCGCAGCTACATACATGTCCGGAGCTTTTTCTGCAAAAAATTTCAGGGCGGTTATCGCTGTCATGCATTCACCGATTTCATCCAGAACCAGTAAGTCGGTCACGGGATTGAATTCAGTTCCGGTTAGCAGTTCAATGTTCGAGAGGATGTCAGCAGGGGTCAGGGAGCCAGAGAAGGCTCCTGCCATTTCTGGTGATTCTAGAAAGTCGATCCGCAAAACTTGCTTGAATGAGGCGCCCAGAAGGTTTTCCAGAAGGTAGGTTTTCCCGGTCTGTCGCGCACCGTCGATCAGCAAAGGTTTACGCTTTTGTTTTGCTTTCCATGCAAGAAGTTTTTCCAGTAATAATCTTTGCATTTTTCCCCCTTTAGGATGAGTATCACTGGGGCAGGATAGTATAATGCGCATAAAAATGCAACATTGTACTATTTAATGCGCATAAAAGTGCTTACTGCTCTGTCACGCTGATGAAAAATTGCATCTTTCCGGACGGAAACTAGCTAAGGCGCCGCACGGATTTCCCCGTGCCATGGAGTTCCGTTTTTATCCCTGTAAATATGCCTTTTGCCTGCCTCAAGTATAGGTGACAGGGTCAAACCACTGATGGGGACAGGTACCATTCATCTACGGTTGACTCAACTTTACGACAAATAAGCCATTTTAACTTTCAAAACAATTATGACCATGCTACCATAGTCACGCAAAAAACAAATCATTAACAACAAGGAGATAATTGTGGCGACTATTGTTTCTAAATCAACCTTTAAACCTCAAGCCCTGAAATATTTTCGTGAGATAGAAGAGCATGGTCAAGAGTTAATAATAACTGACCATACTCAACCTGTTATAAAAATAATTCCCTACAGACAAGAACCACATGTCATTTTAAGAGAACTACGAAACTCTGTGCTCAGCTATGGTGACCCTCTCGAACCAGTTGGTGAAAATGACTGGGAGGTTCTTAAATGATTGTGCTGGATACCCATATTTGGCTTTGGTGGATCAGCAACCCAGAGAATCTTTCTACCGCTGCAGCCAAGACCATTGATCAGGCAATTACTGAAAATGGAATTATTATTTCTTCGATTTCAACATGGGAAGTTGCCTTGCTAGTTGAGAAAAAACGACTGAAACTCTCAATTGATGTCCGTGACTGGGTGCGCAAAACCGAGAGCTTACCTTTTGTTAGTTTCATGCCAGTCGATAACACTATAAGTTTGCGTTCTGCAACCCTACCAGGTCAATTCCATCCTGACTCTGCTGATCGCATCATTGCCGCAACGGCTATGACAATGGGACTACCTTTGGTCACCAAAGATAATAAAATTATTACTTACCCGCATGTTGAGACGATTTGGGAGTGAATGGCGGGACGCTCTAAAACTGTTAATTAAAACCCATCCTTCCAAATGAACTGTTCATCTCTTATATCAGCGCTACCTAAGTTCCAGCATAAAAGATTGCAAGCTCATCGCCTCAATTCCATCACGCAAAGGAAATGAATCTTCACCCGAATGAATCAGAATTTTTCGTGTCGCCCGTATATCGTTACAGGCCCCGTAAAAACCTTTACTCACTCTAGGCGCGGTCGAGAGCTTTATCTCAACTGCCCAGCGCTCGTTTAGTGCTGGCTCTAGAATTAAATCGATCTCAGCACCACCGGAGGTGCGATAAAAACTGCATTGCACACGGTCGCTGATTGAAGAAAAGATGTTTTCCAGAACAAAACCTTCCCAGCTTCCACCAACCACCGGATGCCCCAATAAGCTATTGAAGTTTTCGATATCCAACAACGCATGGGAAAACCAGAGGGGAAAACCAGGAAAACCAGAAAACCAGAGGGGACGTTCTTTACAATTTCACTTTCCTCTCAACGTAATAACCATATAAACGGTTCAGCATGTCATCGTTAGAGGTGTTGTTGGGTGCAATATCTTTATCAATGAGCATAACCGTGACAATTTTGTTAATGAAGTCCTGACAGTCAGCGCCACGGCTTCATGCCATTGCCGGCAAAGATGTTGCTAAGGCGTTGGGATACTCACCGGCTGCAGTGAGTCGG
>JAYEOA010000024.1:0-22317 GCA_034722515.1 Thermodesulfobacteriota bacterium
CACCATTTTGTGTGATAATGACAGGTCGATGGGTTGTATTGATTTGATTCAGCAAATCAGCTGCTTTTGATTTTAAATAAGTAACAGGTTTTATATCGTCTATAATATGCATTTTGCACCTCCAGTCTTTTTATGATACCAAATAAAGACCGAATGTCAAGTGTGTTGTTTTGACTGCGAACGGTCTAACTAAGCGGGCTGCGCTCTGAACTTGCGTGACCCACTGCATTATTCGAGAAAAACCGCTGTTCGTTAGTCCGCCTTGAGTGCATTGGTCGAGTAAGCAAAGGGAACCTCCCCCCAAGCTTCTCACAGAACCATACGTGAACCTCTCGACTCATACGGCTCTTATCATTCGGTCAAGCGCGTAATAGACTCCAGTGAACAAAGAAATCAGGCATCTCACGCTTTATACGCTTTACCCATCTATCTGTCTTTTTGAAGTTGCTACCTTGCTTCTTGTATTTCCTGATCACCCACCGATAGAGCAGTTTATCTAAGTGTCGCACCAGAAACAATAATTCAGATTGAAAGAATGTACCATAGTATCCAACCCAGCCACGCACGACTGGATTGATTAAGATACTCCCTACTGTCAAGACCATCAGTTTCCGCTACAGATAAGTTAAAGATATGCCTGCTTGCCATAAACGTAAAAAGGCCCACCATTCGGTGAGCCTTTTTGCGAAACTATTATGAACCGCGACCTATAGCAATGTTGCTACAGCTTCCCTAGCGGCAGCCATAAAACTTTGCGGCAAAGCTCCAATCAGAATTATGGAAAGGATAAAGAACGATCCCAACACTTTTGTTCCAAAAGGAAGAGCAATTTTCTCTTGCTCATTATCGGCAGCACAGTACGCTGCACGAGCCATTTTCAGATAATAGAATGCGGCAACGGCAGCATTCATAACGGCGATGATAACCAGAGCGTAGAACCCTTGATGGATAGCACCGGTAAAGATCAT
The DNA here is from genome assembly GCA_034722515.1 of Thermodesulfobacteriota bacterium. Classification (GTDB taxonomy): domain Bacteria; phylum Desulfobacterota; class Desulfuromonadia; order Desulfuromonadales; family Desulfuromonadaceae; genus Desulfuromonas. The sequence continues at coordinate 969 of JAYEOA010000024.1, forward strand.
AAACTTACCGATAAATCCAATGGTCGGTGGGATCCCGGCCATACCAAAGGCAGAAACCAGTAACGTCATTGCCAACAAGGGCGACCGCCGTGACAGACCTTTAAGATCTTCAAAGGTAACATTTTGTCCATCAGGTGCGATGTTATAGATGACATAAAAACAACCGAGGTTCATCAATAGGTAGCCCATAACATAGAACACTGCGGCAGCCATTCCCAACTCATCAGCGGTCAGGATACCCAACATGACATAACCGGCATGAGCAATACTTGAATACGCCAAAAGACGTTTCAGGTCTGTCTGCACCAATGCACTAAAGTTACCCAGAGTCATTGACAGAACGGCAATCGCTGCTAGCGCCCACGTCACCTGTGAAACATCTACTCCGGCCACGGCAACAAAACGGATTAGCAGCAATACTGCACCGACCTTAGGCAATGTAGCAACAAAACTGGTTGTCTCATTCGATGCACCTTGGTAGACATCCGGTGTCCAAAAATGCATGGGAAATAACGCCAACTTGTAAAAAAATGCCACCATTACCAGTACCATCGCAATAACAGCTAATGGCTGGGTTGCCACCAATGACGGTACTAATTGTGCGAGTTCGGCTAAATATGTTGTATGGGTCATACCAAAGATATAGCTCATACCATACAGGGTCAAACCGGTCGATGCCGCACCGAAGAGGACATACTTGATACCGGCCTCTACATGAACCCGACCATGACCACGACGGAATGGAATCACTACATACAATGCGTATGATGAAATCTCCAGACTGAGTAGAATAGTCAACAGCTCAACAGAACTACTCAGGAACATTAGTCCTAAAGCACTGATGGCGATAAACATGTTGTATTCAGGATGCAGCTTTGTTTCGATACCCCTTAACCCAGTACCAAGATAAAAAATGAGGAATAAACCGACAACGATCAGCACTTTAAAGAGCTGTGACAGTGCATCGATCTGGTAAGCATCAAAGAACATGCTTGCCTGGGTGCCGATACTGGCAACAGTAACCACCACTGTAACAGCGGTAAGCAGCAAACTAACTGCCTGGATTGTACCTGTACGAAACTTGCCCAAGGTCATGAAGAACAAGACCAGGACCGTTAACATCAGTGCCAATTCTGGCAAAAAAACTGTGTTTAACATAATAGATCCGATCCTTAGTTATAAGAGGTTCTTGACCCAGGCACCTGCATTCTCTAGCAGGGCATGGTGCTCGCCATGATGGACAGCCTCTTGTACGGCGCTACCTGCATCAATTTGATGTATCAGGTGAGCCACACTGCTATCCATCATGTCCAATAAAGGTGTTGGATGTAAACCGATCCAAAATACAAACACAGTCAAAAACGCCAACTGAATGAATTCACGAAAATTACAATCGAACAAAGCGTGTCCGGCATGTTCACCGTGGGCTTCGCCATGATCGTCACCGTGGTCATGTGGAGCATGACCATCAGAATCATCCCAGACCATTTTCTGCAGCAGACGCAACATATATGCTGCCGCCAAAATTGCACCGAGAATTGAGATAGCCCCAACTAACGGATACTTGTCAAAGGCTCCATACAGCACGAGGAATTCACTGACAAAACTGTTGGTTCCGGGGAATCCTAACGATGACAAAGAGAACAGCCCAAGAAAAGTAACGTAGATCGGCATAAACATACCCAGCTTACTGTTATCCGATATTTCACGGCTATGGGTACGCTCATAAATAATACCGATGAGAATAAACAGAGCCCCCGTGGTTACACCGTGGTTGAGCATTTGCAACATAGCACCCTTGATCCCCGCATCATTGAGAAGAAAGATACCCAGTGTTACAAAACCCATGTGACCTACAGATGAGTAGGCAATAAGTTTCTTGATGTCGCTCTGACCCAAGGCCAGATAACCGCCAACGATGATGCTAACCAACGACATGATAATCAAAAATGGCATGCAATACAATGTTGCCGTTGGTGCCATTGGTAAACAAAAGCGCAAGAATCCGTAACCACCCATCTTAAGCAGAATACTCGCCAGTATAACAGAACCGGCAACAGGCGCTTCAACGTGGGCTGCTGGCAACCAAGTATGGAATGGAAACATCGGCATCTTAATGGCAAAACCAATTGCACATGCAATGAATATCCACAGTTGATAAGAGAAGCTAAAGTTATGAGCCATCAATTCCGGGATAAAGAAGGTTCCCGTGGTGATGTACATAGCAATAATTGCCACTAACAGGAAAATACTTCCGGTAAAGGTATACAGGAAAAATTTGATAGCAGCGTAATCCTTGCGTGCCCCGCCCCAGATCGCAATGATCAGGTACATGGGAACCAACATCCCTTCCCAAAAGATGTAAAACAGCACGGTGTTCATACTGACGAACACGCCTAGCATGGCGGTTTCCATCAGCAAGGTTACAATGATAAATTCTTTCCAGCGAGTTTTTATGTATGTCCATGAGCATAAAACACACAGTGGCATTACCAAGGTAGTTAACAGCACCAGCAAAACGCTAATGCCATCAACACCTAAAACATAATTGAGATCCAGCGCCGGAAACCAGTGGCGCAATTCGGCAAACTGATACTTTGGCGTAGTTTGATCAAAACATGTCCACAGTGGTATAGAGATAATTGCAGTGACCAGGGTTACTGCTAAGCCCCAGTATTTCAATACGGTATCACCACGTAAAAACATGGCGATAATAGCCCCGACTACCGGCACAATCAGCAGCATCGATAAAATCGGGAAATTCAATGTGTTCAGGATTAGATACTTTTCCATGACTTCCTACTGTCTATGAGTAATTGCCTATACGCTAACAAGCAGGCAGTGTCAGATCAGAACCACAACAATAAGCACTATGAACATCAGTGCAACTGCCGCACCTATATAATGCTGTAGCTTACCGGTTTGGAACTGGCGTACTTGATCACCACCCTTGACAACACCTCGAGCACTACCATCAAGAGCCCAATCGATCCCTTCCCAATCAAACCAGGATAGAGCGCGAGCCAGAGCCATGGTGAAACGTAATCCGATATTCTGGTATACATTGCTAACCCACTCGTTGGTGGCACTGACGGGGTTACGAGCCACCCACATGAACCAATCAGCACCACGGCGATAGAACCAACACAAATCGAGGTTGGAAACATCGTGCGGGGCAAGATACTTGACCATCAAGTAAAAACCAAGACCAGTGAAACCAATGATATGGAAGGTTTCTGTTAAGTGATAGCTGGTATAAGGGTGATAATTTACTGCATATGGCAGCATATCGTAGAGATAATCGGGGTAGAATCCGAGGAAGATGCACATAAAGGCAGCCATAAACATACCAATCTGCATATTCCAGTGAGCCTCTTTAGGCTTCAAGCCACTTTCGTTCGGTCCGAACCAGATAAAATAAGGCAGTTTGATACCAACCGACAGAAACGTACCGACAGCAGCCAGACTGAGCATAGCCATAATCACCAATTGATGATCAGCACCAGCTGCAGCAATAATCATCGACTTACTGATAAAACCACTGGTGAGGGGGAAACCGGAGATCGCAATACCACCGATCACTGTAAAAATCATCGACAGCGGCATATATTTATATAAACCACCAAGTTCGCTAAGTTTTGAGCGCCCCGTCATCTCTAACACACTGCCAACGCCCATGAACAACAGTGCTTTATAAAGGATATGTGCATAAGCATGAGCACAGGCACCATTGACCGCCATCTCAGTACCAATGCCGACCGCACACACCATGTAACCAACCTGACTAACAATATGATAAGCGAGAATGCGCCGGGCGTCATTCTCGATAACTGCGTAGGCAACGCCATACAGCGTCATAATCGCACCCATAATCGCCAGAACATGAAACCCAGCAAAACCACGCGCAAGGACATAAACCGCAGTTTTAGTTGTAAAGGCACACATAAACACTGCACCGGTAACAGTTGCCTCGGGATACGCATCGGGCAACCAAGCATGGATTGGCGGTACAGCGGCATTAAGCATAAACCCGACCATGATAAAGTATTGCGCCATGGTAGCTGATTCAGGCGAAATTGCCACAAAGCTGAGATCACCGCCGTTTAGGTAATGCATGAAGATACCACCGAGCAGGATCAAGCCACCGAAGGTGTGCACCAGTAAGTAACGATAACCGGCCTCGATAGACTTTTTCCGTTTACGATACCAAACCAAAAATACCGAAGCAAACGCCATCAGTTCCCAGAAAATAAATACCGTCAGGTAATCACCGGCCAGTGTAGTGCCTAGTGAACCGGCAACGTACAACCAAGCTGCCGCATGTTGACCACTTTCTTTAACATGAAGACCGAAGATACTACCGATCAGCGCCATCAGGGTAAAGACGTGCAAGAAGACCATGGTCAACTGATCAACGCGACCGAATTGGAGTTTAAATCCCAGCCAATCAACACAGCCAAAAGATTCCGGAAGATACTGAATCTGAATAAACGCAATCAGTGGTACTACTACCAACCAGATCTTCTGCGCATTATATTTTTTAAATAAGGGCAATAGCAGCGCACCAATAATGAACATGGTGGCTGGATGCATGAATATACTACTTGTCATAATGATCCTTATCCCTCTCCAGCCATACGTGTGACAGCCCTTTACAGAATACAATCATTGCCAGACAGCCCACCAAGGAGAATACTGCCCAGAACGCAATGAGGTGGTCACCCCAGAAGTGCGCATGGTGACGATCAGCAAAAAAATCAAAGACGAGAGCAAAAGCCAAATAGGCCATAAACAGCCATTTGAGCATAGCTGGTCTCTCGCGCAAATACGTAAGGAATTTTACAATCATGGCTTCACCATCAGATTAATGAGGTTCAGGAACAGATCAGGATAAACACCGATCAAAGCCGACAGAGTTCCGGTAATAACTAGAGGCACAACCATAAACATAATCAATGGCTTGTTCTCTAAACTGCCCGTCAGTCCTTCATCCGCAGGTAGCGGCTTACCGAAGAATGCCGTCAAGAAGACCGGCACAAAGTAACCAGCGTTAAGTAAACTACTAATCAACAATACACTCAGCAATATATAATTATGAATGTCCATGGCACCCAAAGCCAGATACCATTTAGTGACAAAACCACCTACCGGCGGTGCGCCAATCATACCTAGCGATGCGACACCAAAGGCCATCATAGTCCACGGCATCCGCTTACCAAGACCGCCCATCTCACCAATATCCTTTTTACCACTGGCAACAAAGATACACCCAGCCGCAAAGAACAGGGTGATTTTTGCCAAGGCATGGTTGGCGATATGGATTAGACCACCCGTTATACTATTCGGTGTCAACATCGCTACACCCAAAATAATGTAGGATAGCTGACTGACCGTTGAGTAAGCCAAACGCGCCTTGAGGTTGGTTTTAGTCAAGGCTATGAGCGAAGCAGTAAGGATGGTAAAAGAAACAAAGTAGGCGGTAAACAGACCCAACCCAGATTCATGTAAAAAGTTGGTTCCGAAAACCGATAGCATAACGCGGCAGACCGAAAACACACCGACCTTAACAACGACAACAGCATGTAACAGCGCACTGACAGGTGTCGGAGCGACCATTGCATCCGGCAACCAGTTATGCAGTGGCATAATACCAGCCTTAGCAAAACCTAGCAGACACAACACATAGGCGACACCAATCATGAAACGATCCGCATCAGCCGGGAAAATCCCTGTAGCGATATTTACAGAATTGAAATCGAGTGTTCCGCACAGCACGTAAATGAGAATCATCGCCGGCAACAAAAATGCCTTAGAAGTAAACATCAAATAAATGATATACTTCTTGGCTCCTGCGTAGCCCTCTTCATCCTGATGGTGCATAACCAACGGATAGGTAAAGATCGAAACTATCTCATAAAACAAATACAGGGTGAATAGGTTGCCACCAAATGCCGCGCCCATAGCTGCACCAACAGAAACCGCATAGCAGACATAAAAACGTGTTTGGGCATGCTCGTTAAGACCGCGCATATAGCCAACACAATACAAACTGGCCAATATCCACAGAAAGGAGGCGACTAAGGCAAAGATAACACCCAAGGGATCAAGGTTCAGCTTAATACTGACCCCTGGATAAAGTTCAAACAGTGTGTACTGTAGCTGATCTCCCGCCAGAATTACCGGCAAAAAGCTCAGAACAGAGGCAAAAGTCAGGATGGCACCGAGCGTCGACCAACTGTCGCGCAAATTCGGCTTCTTTCCCGAAAACATAACAAGCAGTGCCGTAATCATCGGAATCAGCATTGTTATTATAATCTTGCTAGTGATAATAGTGTTCATTGCAAGTACTTTCTCAAGTGGTGTGTCGCGCTAGCTTAAGCTGCGTGACTGCCGTTACAGATTGCATAACCGTCAGCAAAGCGATGTCACATTTTTAAGTCCTGAACCTGCTCAGGATCCTCACAGCCATACTTGCGATACACTGCGATAATAATACTAATCGCAATCGCCGCTTCTGCGGCAGCAATACCCATAATAAACAAGGTATAAATTTGCCCGACCGCCGGATTTGGTGCCACAAAGCGATTAAACGCCATAAAATTAAGAGCCGCACCGTTTAGGATAAATTCACTTGAAATCAACATACCGATTAACGAACGATGTTGCATCATGCCGTATAAGCCGATTACCAACAAGATTGCTGAAATAATCAGATATGTATTTAAGTTACCACTGATCATCATGACGCCTCCTCCTCTCGACCGTCACGTGCCAGAATAATGGCACCGATAATGGCTGTAAGTAACACAACCGAAATCAATTCAAAGGCCAAGCAATACTTAAACAGTAGGTTTTCACCGATAAAACGGATCGACATGTCGCCAACTGTTTCAGCTACCGGAGCAAACTTTGTCCGGGTGATCGCGGCAAACAATGAGAAGAAACCCGCCGAGCATGCCACAATAGCTAACAGCATATTGCGACCTTTAAGATTCTTAAAAGCTAGTTGATCGGGGGTATTGCCAAGCATCACTCCCATGACGATCATAATACACACTGCACCCACATAAATAAGAATCTGCATCACGGCCAAGAAAGGGCTGCCTAAATGGAAATACAACCCGGCAACTCCAAAGAGTGATACGGCTAAGCCCAACACCGCATGCATTAACATCTTCGACCTAACGGCTATAAATGCGCCCATAAAGGTTAAGATCATAAAAACATAAAAGAGGGCTTCGGCAACGTACTCATAAACAATCATCTCCGTTCCTCCACTCTTTTCAAAATATCATAGTAAAAATCTTCGCGTGCAAACCCAGCCAACTCGTACTCGTTGGAATAATCGAGAGCGTCCGTAGGACACACTTCGACACAAGCACCGCAAAGGCTACATTTAGTAAAATCGAGGGTAAACACGGTCAACACTTTGCCTTTAACCCCTTCACGTTTTTCACCTTCCACCACAATACAATCGGACGGACACTCGCGCATACAGCTACCACAGGTAATGCACTTGTGGCTGCCGGTATCCTCGAACTTAATAAGATCGATATGTCCGCGATAGTTTGGGGTAATCTCAAGCTTTTCGCGCGGATATTGCACGGTAACAATGGGAGAGAACAGCGACTTGATAGTGACCTTCAGGCCAAGTATAAGGCTCCATCCTCCCGTAACCAGTAATGAGAAATAGGATTTCATATCAGCTTCACCATCACGACAGTAATTAGCAGGTTAACCAGTGAAAATGGAATCAGGTACTTCCAGCAAAAATTCATCAACTGGTCGAAACGGGTTCGCGGATACGTCCAACGAATCCAAACCAAGAAGAACATCAGCGCATAGACCTTCATCAGGAACCAAATAGCACCACTATACTCAAAGTACGGCAGGGGAATCCCTGAATCTCCACCGAGGAAAAAGACCGTAGCCACACTGCAACAAATAAACATGTTGGCATACTCGGCCAAAACAAACAGGCTAAAGCTCATACCACTATACTCAGTATGAAAACCAGCTGTCAGCTCACTTTCAGCTTCGGGCAAATCGAATGGTGCCCGATTTGTTTCGGCAACCATGGCTACAATATAAATTATAAACGCCAACGGCTGAACAATAACAAACCATACACTGCCCTGTGCCGCAGCAACATCACGCAAGCTGAAGGTATTGGTCATAAATACGATCGCTAACAGAGAAATCAGCATGGGAATTTCGTAGGCAACATTTTGCGCTACAGCCCGGAAGGCACCAAACAGGGAATACTTGTTATTGGAGCTCCAACCACCGATGAGTACAGCTAAAACATTGATAGAGGCAAAAGCCAGAATCAGCAACAACCCAATATCAATATCAAAGCCTTGCAGCTTATCACTAAAAGGAATCACCAGCAGTGGAACAAATACGGGCGCAAATGAAAGAAGTGGAGCAAGCATAAACAACGGCTTATCGGCCTTAGCCGGTATCACCAACTGCTTACCCATCAACTTCAAGCCATCCAGAACCAATTGCAGGATACCGTGCCAGCCAACTTCCATCGGGCCGGGACGCAACATAAAGTGTCCGGCCAATTTACGCTCGGCATAACCCATAACTAATGCGTTACCGAAAACAATCGCCGCACCACATGCAGCACAAATAACAATCCGGATCAATTCCGGGAGAATACTATATAAGGTTTCCATATGTTCTACCTGTCAATCTCGGGGATAACCAGGTCCAGAGAACCCATGGCCGATACCACGTCAGAAAGCAGCATGCCCTGGCACATCTCAGGAACAACGCTTAGGTTAGAATAGGACGGCGTTCTTACCTTGAGGCGATAAGGGACATCAGACCCATCAGCGACCAAATAATAAGAAAGTTCACCACGCGGCGCCTCGACAGAACTATTGTAGTCACCCGCCGGAATTTTCAATTTCTTCGGTACTTTGGCAGGCATGATCGGCCCTTCGGGCAATTTATCCAGTGCCTGTTCGATAATGCGCAAACTCTGCTCCATCTCACGAAAACGCACCAGGAATGAAGCCATACAATCACCCTTGGTCTCGGTCGGAATCTCAAAATCAAAATCCGAATAGATCGAATACGGCTCAGCACGACGCATATCATACGCAACACCGGTACCACGCAACATGGGACCAGTGATACCGTAGCGAGCACATGTTTGTGGGGTAAGTTCGCCAACATCATTCAAGCGCTTTTGCAGGATAATATTGCCGTTAACCAGATCCTCGTACATGGGGAAACGACTACGCAGACGGTCAATAAACGCCCGAGTACTGGTGACAAACTTATCATCAATATCTTTGCTGACACCACCGACTCGCATATAACAATAGGTTAAGCGCGAACCAGTCACATCTTCAAGAATATCGAGAATATGCTCGCGATCATCAAAAGCATACATGATAGGGGTAAATGCGCCAAGATCAAGCAGGTAGGCGCCATACCAAAGCAAGTGGCTCTGAATACGGTTAAGCTCCGAGACGATTATACGAATATACTCCGCACGTAGCGGTACTTCGACCCCTGTTGCTCTTTCGAGCAGTTGAGCGTAACCGTGGTTATAAATTAATGCACCGAGATAGTCCATGCGTGCCGTATTAGCCATAAATGACTTGGCGGGCTTAAACTCGGCAATCTTTTCGTGACATCTATGTCCGTAACCAAGAACGGGAAGAAGGTGCATTGCGTACTCACCTTCAAACTCCAAAAGCACACGTAATACCCCGTGGGTACTAGGATGCTGTGGTCCCATATTTAGTACGAAGCGATGATGCTTGTCGTCTTCTAATGCTTCTACATTCATGGCAATCAGCTCTGCTCCGTACTCTTGGCTGCTTTAGGTTTCGCTGCTTCTGGCTTAGGCTGCTGACGCCGTATGGCAGCAACCTCTTTAAGCTTCTTTTCATCTTTGAGCAGCGGCTTCAGATCCACATCCTCCTCCGCCAAGATCAACGGCTCCAGGTTGGGATGATCGGTAAACACCACACCGTGAAAATCACGAGTCTCGCGTTCATGCCAATTCGCCCCCTGGAAGGTATCGGATATGGTTGGAATTTCGTTCTTATCATCGACAAAAGCATGAGCCATAACCCGGCAACGAGTTTCAAAGTGGGCAAACTGGTAAACCACCTCAATAGCCGGCGTCACATGTACGCCCATGAGATCAACGAGATAAAAACCCTCTTTCAGCATTACTGCCGCAAGGTCGGGCACTTTTGCGCCAGCGAGACACAGACTGTAATCATAACCACTGACGGAAAAGTCAACCTTTTCCACCGAGGTTGTCAGGCTACCCCATTGCTTGATAACATTATTTACGTCCATATTAAGCACCCTCCGGCATTTTGTTCTGCGGGAATGGGAAACGCTTACCGGTGATTTGCTCTTGCAATTGCAAGATACCTTCGATCAGCGCTTCCGGGCGTGGTGGACAACCGGGAACATAGACATCGACAGGGATCAACTGATCCACGCCGAGAACTACGTCGTAGTTAGCCTCAACGGCAAAAGGCCCGCCGGAAATTGCACAATTGCCCAGTGCAATAACATAACGGGGAGCCGGCATCTGCTCATACAGGGTAACAACTGCAGGAGCCATTTTACGATTGACCGTACCGGCAACGATTAATAGATCCGATTGACGCGGTGACGGGCGAAATACTTCCGCACCATAACGAGCCAGATCGAAACGCGCCATACCGCAGCACATCATCTCAATGGCACAGCACGCCAATCCAAAGGTCATCGGCCACAGCGAGTTAGCCCGGCACAAATTAAAAATCGTGTCAGACAACTTCATCTGAAGCAGAGGTTCCTCATCTGAGGTCTTGGTTCTCTGCGGAAGACCGCCATCATAGCGCCCTAGACACTCCTCGGAATAGGAGTGGACTTTTAGCAGACTTTTCTTCTGTTCGGCCACGTGAATACTCCCTTGACCCAGGCATAAACAATCGCCAGGGACAAAATACCTACAAAAATTAGCAGTTCAGAAATTCCCCGCACTGCCGAAACCTGATCAAAGGCTGTGGCAACCGGAAACAGATACAGAACATCAACATCGAACGCCAGAAAGATTAACGCATACAGGAAATATGAAATATCAAAACGAATATTCCATGCCGTACCGTAAGGATCCATACCACACTCGTATGATTCCAATGTCTTACGATATAACTCCCGTGGCGCAAAAAGTCTGGAGATCACCAGAGGGCCCAGACCACAAGCAATACCTGCAATCAAGAGCACCAACACATACATATAATCGACCAAATATTGTTCGGCCATACCGATCATGCCTCCCTGAAGGGGAAATTTGTACAACAGCTTACAAGCTGTGCACAGGTTCCTGTTCCAAACGTGCATTTACACACAACAAAGCAATGTAAACAAACCACGTATTTTCTATCGGAACAGCCCCTTCTTGTCAAGATTTTATTAGAAAAGTTCGCCTGCACAACAAAACAAACAGCACTAACATTGCGATTTAACAAGACAATTTAAAACAAAATCTATAGTTCTCCATATAATTTTACCCAACTCTATTTGGATACTGTATACAGTTTATCAATCCCAACAGCGCAAATGTAGACCATAATAAGTCGAGCAGCACCTTTCTATCAAGTCGCTGCTTAATTCCTTTGACTTGATTTATGGGTTATGATAACCACATTTACTTCTTAGTTACTTAGATGACAGGTCAACCCATAAAACAAGCAAACATCGAAAGAATTGATATTATGAGAAACAATATTGTCCATATCGGAGCCGGAGAGCTTACTTATGAGATTCGGGCGATTGTCGAAATTGCTGAAACCCTTGGCAAGTTGGGAATCAAAACCAACATGGAAAACATTGGTGATCCCATCGCTAAAGGGGAAAAAATTCCGGAATGGATGAAAAAGATTGTTGCCGATCTGGCAATGACGGATTGCTCCTACGGTTACTGCGCAACCACGGGAATTCTGGAAACGCGCGAATTTCTAGTGAAAATGACCAACAAGCGTAAAAAAACGCAAATTTCGGCGGAAGATATCATCTTCTTTAACGGTCTCGGCGATGCCATTCAAAAAGTATACGGCCTGCTCAAACGTGAAGCCCGGGTTATTGGACCATCACCAACCTATTCAACACACTCATCTGGTGAAGCTGCCCATGCGGGTCAAGCTCCGGTTTCCTACCGTCTCGATCCCAACAACAACTGGTATCCCGACCTCGACGATCTGCGCCTATCCGTTAAATACAACCCGGCTATCAGCGGGATATTGATCATCAATCCCGACAACCCTACCGGTGCAGTCTTCCCCGAGCGAATTTTAGTCGAGATGATAAGAATCGCCAAAGAATACGATCTGTTTATTATTTGCGATGAGATCTACCACAACATCATCTACAACGGAGAATCGACAAAACCGATCTCAGACCTCATAGACGAAGTTCCTGCTATCGCCATGAAGGGGATCAGCAAAGAACTGCCGTGGCCCGGTTCGCGCTGTGGCTGGATAGAAGTATACAATCGCACCAAGGATCCGCTGTTCAAGCGCTACATCCAGTCTATTGTTGACTCAAAAATGGTGGAAGTGTGCTCCACTACTTTGCCGCAAAAAGCGATTCCACCGATCCTGAGCCACCCTGAATACCCAAAATACCTCAAGGAACGTACCAGCCGTTATGAAAAATTTTCCAACATTGCTTATGATTTGTTGAAAGAGGTTTCCGGCATCAAGGTTAACCGCACCAACGGTGCTTTTTATATGAGCATCGCATTTGAACGTAATAAGCTAAACCAATCACAAACACTGCCCATCGACAACCAGCAGGTCAAGGAGATGATCGAAAAACTGGTTGCCAAGCCTGGCACATCCCACGACAAACGCTTTGTTTACTACCTGCTGGCAGCAACGGGAATCTGTGTCGTTCCACTGTCATCATTCTCAACACCAGAGCAAGGGTTCCGCATCACCCTGCTGGAACGGGACGAGAAAGAATTTACCATGATTTTCGAGACCATTGCCGAAAGCATCAAAAGCTATCTAGCATCATAAGACCTTTTACAGATTCAGAAGTTGATGCAGCGCTTCTGTGACCTTGTTTTGATCTGTAGGTGTCAGTTTTCCCGCTTTTCTTATGATCAGCTGTTCGTCAAGGGTGAACAATTTCATTCGCACGATTGAAGGAGAAGTCAACCCTGCTGAATCCAAATCTTGAATCTCGATATCAAGAGACCAATCAGAATTTTTGGCACTGGTGATCATTGCCAGAACAGATTGCCCCACTTTTTGATTAAATATCTGAGCGTTGGATAAAATCAATGCTGGTCTGCGTTTGGTTGTCGCTCTATCGGTAAACGGAAAGGGAACAACAACAACGTCAAAAGCATTAAAGATCACGGTACGCCTCTTCATCGGCAGCTGATTGCCACTCACTTAGTGTTCCTTCGAGTGCCCGGGTAAAAGCTAAATCGACAGGCTGTGCTTTTCTGATCAGAATACGATCCTCATCAATATCAAATGCAATAGTATCACCTGAGCAAATATGGAGGATGTTACGCACTGCTTTGGGGATTGTTGCCTGATACTTGGTCGTGAGCTTACTGATGGCTGTTTGCATTGTCTGCTTTCCCTTTCTTCTGGTTATCTGTTAATTCGTCTGGTCGGATCCCATGGTAATACTAGCATTACCATAGTCTATTCTACAAGATGTCCCGCAACCGCAGCATCCCCTTTTATCACAATTTATAGACTGATCCCCCTGTGCAAACAGAACAACAGCCATTTTCAAGAAAATTTAATTTTCTTCCCAGCGTTCATTTTCGATCACACCTTGCAAAAATACACCATTCCTGATTGAATCAGGAAAAATTTTATAATTTAGTGTCCCCAAAGGAGCCTATCCAATGCACCCTGCTTCACTTGACTCTGCTATTACCAAGCAAACTATTGATACCATCCGCTTACTTTCAGCTGACGCCGTTGAACAAGCCAATTCTGGGCATCCCGGCACTCCGATGGAGGGAGCTCCCTTAGCTTATCTGCTTTACACCCGCCATATGCGCCACAATCCGGCTAACCCGGACTGGCCGGGCCGCGACCGCTTCATCCTCTCCTGCGGTCACGCCTCGATGTTGCTTTACAGCACCCTGCATTTAAGTGGCTACGATATCAGCCTTGACGATCTGAAAAACTTCCGCCAGTTCGATAGCAAAACTCCGGGTCATCCTGAATTTGGCCACACCCAGGGCGTTGAAACCACCACCGGCCCCCTCGGACAAGGGATCGCCGTCGGTGCCGGCATGGCGATGGGCGCTAAATTTCTCGCCGACAATCTGGATGCGGAGTTATTCGATTACAACATCTACGCCATCTGTAGCGATGGCGACGTAATGGAAGGGGTTGCAGCTGAATCAGCCTCACTGGCCGGGCATCTGCGCCTCGGCAATCTGATTTATCTCTACCTTGACAATAAAATCACCATCGAAGGCGACACCTCGTTAGCCTTTAGTGAAGAGGTCGCCACTCGCTATCTCTCCTACGGCTGGCATGTTGAACGTGTTAGCGGTGAAGACCTCGCCGAAGTAGATGCTGCCATCGAACGAGCCAAACTTGACCCACGACCATCGATGATTATCACCCGCACCAATATCGGTCAGGGTTCACCCAATAAACAAGGGACAGCGGCAGCCCACGGTGCACCACTGGGTAAGGATGAGCTGAAACTGACCAAACAAGCGTTGGGATTCGATCCCGAGCAGAGCTTCGTCGTACCCGACGCGGTATCCAGCCACATGGCAGAGTTGAAAGAGCGCGGCGCACAATTTGAGCAACAATGGCAAACACTGTGCGACACTAAGTGTGCCGACAACATCGCCTTGGCAGATTGGTGTGCCAATAAGCCATTAACCGCAGCAACCGTTGATGCGTTACTGCCTACGTTTGAAGCTGGTGGCTCCATGGCGACCCGCTCTTCCAGTGGTCAAGTCCTTAACGCTCTGGCGACTGGCTTGCCACTGATGCTCGGCGGTAGTGCCGACCTGGCACCATCGAACAACACCAACCTTAATGGGGAAACAGCCTTTTGTGCCGAAAAGTCGGGACGCAACATCCATTTCGGTATTCGCGAACACGCCATGGGTTCGATCCTCAACGGCCTGTGCCACACCCGGGGGCTAATCCCCTTTGGTGCCACGTTTATGATCTTCTCCGACTACATGCGTCCACCAATGAGGATGGCAGCCTTGATGGGGATCGCCCCCATCTACGTCTTTACCCACGATTCCATCGGTGTCGGTGAAGATGGCCCTACCCATCAGCCCATTGAGCAACTCAACAGTTTACGCACAGTGCCGAACCTCAATGTAATCCGCCCCTGCGATGCCAACGAGACCGCACAGGCATGGCGAGCGGCACTGCTGCAACGCAGCGGCCCGACAGCTCTTATCCTGACACGCCAGAACCTGCCCACCATCGACCGTGAGAAATTTGGTGTCGCCGAAGGATTACAGCAGGGTGGCTATATCTTGGCGAAAGAGGAAGGAGAGCTGCAAATGATTCTGCTGGCCAGCGGCTCAGAGGTGCAACATGCGATGGCTGCCCGCGAGCAACTGCAACAGCAAGGGATAGGCACTCGCATCGTCTCCATGCCATGCTGGGAGCTGTTTGAACAACAGGATGCGGCCTATAAGGAGCAGGTGCTACCCAATAGCTGCCGTAAACGGCTTGCCATAGAAGCAGCATCCACCTTTGGTTGGGAACGCTATGTCGGTCTCGATGGTGAGGTGATCGGCATGACCGGCTTCGGTGCCAGCGCCCCCGGTGGTGAGTTAATGGAACATTTCGGTTTTACTGCTGATAATGTTCTGCAAACAGCTCAACAGCTACTGGCAAAGTAACAGTACAATCTGATCTAGTTCAACGAAAAACAGGGGAATGACCAAATGGTCATTCCCCTGTTTTTATAAATATTCTGTAACAACTCAAGCTGAGTCACTTTGTCAAAAATTACTTCAATCAGGTTTTGCGCAGCAGAATAATTACTCAAGGCAATGTATTCTGCAATTTCATCAAGATCATTAAGAGCTGGCTCAGTCCAACTTACCTGAGCCATTTTTTCATTCTCTCACGCGCATCGTCTTGATTCATAGTCCTGTTCTCAGCGATTGCACGTTCCCCTCTGGCAATACCTTCTAAAATTTCCATCCGCTGTTGCATGAATTCAAAGGCTTCAACATCGACCAAATATGCCGATGGTTGACCGTGCTCGGTAATCAGCACAGGTTCTTTTGAGCTATGCAGCTCGGCCAAAATTTTTGTGGCTTGGCGTTTTAGTGTCGTTACAAGTTCGGACTTCATGGCATACCTCCTATCGCTACCTTCTAAATGACACTATAGTACCACAAATGTACCATCAGGTTTTGGTCTATTTCTTTCTCTACTTTTTTCCGTGGTCTGATGATCATTACAACGATTGTTGCAAGCGCAGATAAGCACGACCACTACCATCGGCCTTTTCATTAAGAAGAACAACCGCCTCCTGACCCTGCATAGCAAAGTCGACAATGAAGGCGTCGATGGCGGCAAAGGGATAGCTGGCGTTCAAACCACGACCGGTTTTGCTGATCTTAACCAGACGATCCGCACCGCTGTCTCGCGTGACCAGAAGCATTCCCGGTGTGCGCCCCCGCACGATAGTAAATACCGCGTCCTGTTGTTGCACCATGCGCCGCCCCAGAGTAATCTCGCGTGCCATGATACGATCATTAGCTGAAAAACCACTCAGGTATTCGGGTTCTTGCAGCGGAATAGATACTGTTGGCCCCTGATATTGACCAAAGTCGGTTAACAGTGTCGAACCAGCAATACGCGTATTGCTCCCCTGTGCGACCAACATTAAGCGATCATCGTCGTTCCAAACCAAAGCACTATTGTTATCAGGCCACTGGAGTTGATCGAACAACAACCGCGTATCAAGTCGTATCGGCTTTTCGCTGATAGTTACCGCACCACCCGCTAAAGAGAGAGCATACACTTCTGGGGCAAAAGCAGCATATTCGAGTCGTTTTTGCAAATACGCTTGATTGCCAGACAGTGCGAGGTAACCGGTTAAATCCTCGCTAATCGCCTGTAAGCTATCGTCTTTTGCCACAGACAGAATCCAGCCATGAAGCAATGAATTCGTGCCATCCGAAACACCGCGAATATCTTCTGCCCACACCGCAGCAAGTTCAGGCTGACCGTCGTTATCCATGTCACCGATATCGAGACGTAAGGCACGCACAGGTGAAACTGGCGCTTCAAAACGCTCCTTCAACTGCAATCGTCCACCATCGCTATGCATGCGCTGAACGGCATCATCGTACATGACATACAGGTCCACGCCACCACTGGCCACAGGCCAAACGACAACCTGAACAGGTGTGCCATCCATCTCAAAAACTACTTCACTTTGTGGTATCGCTAGCGCTGGGTGTTGAACGGACAGGGTTGTTGACGTTGCCGCAATAACTGGCGCGATGGAGCGTTGCGGTGTGGCAAGAGCAACGGATTGAACCATCGGCGCGGGCTTAACGGGTGCTGACGGCGCAACAACCGTTGCCATGGCTGGCGCTACTGCTGCTGGCGCTGTTGCAGTCGACAGCATAGCTGGTGCCTTATCAACGGAAATTTTTTCCATCGCTAAAAGAGCGCCATCTTCACCACGCTTAAGCACCAACATTTTACCGCGACTGGTTTCACGCGTTGAAAACATTAGGCCTGTTTTTGTCGCGACCCCATCAGGCAAAATCATATAGCCTTGCATCAAAGCCGTTTCAGCAACAGGAGCGAACAGTTCATCCTCAAACGGATCAACACCCCGTGGTAAAGAAATCTCTTTTGTCCCCTGCCATTGCTGCAAACGATTTTCAACCTGCGGCCAACTTGCTGCATTCACAACCGTTGCTACACAGAACAACGCACAAACGATCAACCCTCTTACACCTTGTCGCATCGGCTCGTCTCCCTTACAAACATCTCTTATCAAACAAAAACTCCCCAGCAGAAATAATTCCTACTGGGGAGTGTTGTATCAGCTATCTAACCCGTTCGGAATTAATATTTCCAAGAAAGGCTCAAGCAGTTTGTCATCGCAACATCGTCTCCATATTGATCTTCAAGTCCATCACCCGGAACAAAAACACCGAAGATGTAATCGACACTAAAGTTTGGATCAAGAGCATACTTTAATTGCAGGTCAAAGGTGGTACCGGCATAGTCATCAACACTGGAACCGGGATTCTTAGTATTGGTCAGATTATCAGTCTCATCATACCAGATAAAAAACGCCTGAGTTTTATAGCTCAACTTGTCAACCACAGAGGATAAGTCACCTTTAGCACCGATTGCTGCCAGCATCTGACCAGGATTATTACCCGAGCCACCGTTACCGATACCGCCGTATTTATTGCCACCAACCGCACGCTCAGGAGAGTAAGAATAAAGAGTAGCACCATAGCTCTGACCTAGATCCTCGCTGAGGATTCCGCCATCCATCCCCATCATCGGCGTGAAGCGAGCAATATCGGTGATCCCAACCCAACCTTCAACATCGTCATCAGTAGTATCATCGTCACCCTGAGTATAGCGGAACGCTACATAGGGGGTAAACGCCTTGCAGACATCCATCTCAAGACCAGCAAATGCAGCCCAAGAGGAGATATCGGCACCATCTTCATTGCCACCACTCATGTCTCCATCAGCCATAACGATCTCAAATGCTGGTTTGAACATCCCAACTTTACCAGTGGCTTCAATTCCGTAATACATAATTTGAGAACTATAGTCGTTTGTTGTTGTGTTTGTTAAGCTGGTTACAATTCCTGTATCGCAATCTGCTGTCATTGTTGTTGTGGATGAAGATGTAGTATGGTCGCTTTCGCTATAGGCAATAAACGGACTTATATTAAAACCACCAATTTGCTGATTAATTTTTAACGTAACTACATTCCAATCGTTCATATCATCATTATCATATGGTGCACTTGTCCAGTCAGAACGGTTCTGGATAGGAAGATATAATAACTCATACTTGGTATTTTCTGCCAACTTTCCGCGAAAACCGATAAACGGATGGTCATCACCATACAACAAGCCGCCAGATTTAATATCTAGAGCACGGATATCCCACCCAGTTTGCAATTCTATAGCATCGTTAAACTTATAGAGCATTTCTGCCCGCTCAATACCAAATTCGCTGCCAGTATTTGGGTTCATGCCCTTTTCAGAGCCAATATAATATGAACGATCGACATTGTCTTTATTCATGACAATGTCAGCCTCGGTGATCATTTTCACCGACCAGTTATCGCCCTTGGCTTTCCAGCCTAAGCGCAATTCTGCACGCATGTGCCCACCTTTAACGAGACCACCTTCACTCACTATAGGTTTATCATCAACATCATCGTCAAAATCGAAATTTGAATAGTAGGTTGGCTTGACCTTGGCCGTACCAAAAAACTCAATAGCCGCCCAACTTGGAGCCACCAGTGCTACCGCAACCAAAACGGTAACCAGCATCAATAAGTGTTTCATCGTTTTCCTCCTCAAGTTTAAAAAAAGATATAATTATACGTGGCAGGTATAATCAAAGCGTGAAGCTAACAGGGCGCAGCAGCAACCGTCAAGGAAAATCAAACAGGGTTATATTATGTTTACTATGACTAAACGTAACGATAATACGCCGAAAATTTAACCTCTGAACATTCTAAATTGACAATTTATCCCCTGCGGGATTATTCTCCTCAAGACAATTCATATTCTGACATTCCGATATAACCGATTCAAAGGGAGAATTCACATGACAAATGACGCCTGTAACGGATGTTCCAAGAGCGGCAATTGCTCTGATAGCGACAAGCAAAGTTGTGATCAACAGCAAGCCGAAGACAGACTGGCCAACAATTTAGCTGCCATCAAACACAAAATTTTAGTGATGTCCGGTAAAGGTGGAGTAGGTAAAAGTTCCACCGCTGCCAACCTGGCGGTAACGCTGGCAGCCCAAGGAGCCAAGGTTGGCCTGCTGGATATCGACCTGCATGGCCCCAGCATCCCCACCCTTTTGGGCCTAGAAGGAAAAAGTCCCGATGTTAGCGAAGAAGGGATGATCCCCATTGAGCGCGGCAACCTGAAAGTAATGTCAATCGGCTTTTTGCTCAAGTCTGCCGATGACGCCCTGATCTGGCGCGGCCCGGCCAAGGCCGGGGTTATTCAGCAATTCATGAAAGATGTTCAGTGGGGCGAACTCGATTATCTCGTTGTCGATTGCCCCCCCGGAACCGGCGATGAGCCTCTGACCATTGTCCAAATGCTCAGCGAAAGTGGCGGCGCCGGTGCCGTATTAGTCACCACCCCGCAAAAAGTAGCTCTGGTTGATGTACGCAAATCAGCTACCTTCTGCAAAAAAATGGATTTACCGGTGTTCGGTGTTATCGAAAACATGAGCGGCTTCGTTTGTCCCCACTGTAATGAAGTTACCGATATCTTCAAAAAAGGCGGCGGTCAACAGATGGCGGCAGACATGACTATACCGTTTCTGGGACACGTACCTATGGATCCACGTATGGTTGAAGCTGGTGATAGCGGCAAACCGGTAGTTGAAGCCTACCCCGACTCTCCAACGACAACGATTCTTCAGCAGATCAGCCAAGAATTACAGCTACGCTGTATCAACCCCGGAGGTGGAACCGCCGATCTAAACGATTAACCACCGACAAATTCAAAATAAAACCCAACACAAATCGCCCACAGACAATATACTGTCGTGGGCGATTTTTTAGTCCATCACTCTCATCTCTGGTAGTCATCGTGTTTTTCACTGACACTGAACCACATCAACGAAAACTAATCACAGCGGCAAGCATCACCCCCATCAGACAACTTACTGGAAATAGGTATTTTTGTTCCCAAAGCAGCAAAAAACTACCAGTTTTACTTGACTCTTAACAACACAGAGGCTATGAAATAGTTCTCCATTTATAGTAAAAAAAACCATCTATTTTTGGTTCTTTTGAATTTCATATGGGTAAGCAATTGACATTTACCTGAGATAGATCTAATTTTCCTGTCAGTAAATACGAGATTGTTTTAAAATGTTTCTTTTTATATCCTCGCGCTTTTCTTTTAGCAGCTTGTAAAACTGAGTTTAATCCTTCCAGAATACCATTGTTAATCAGACTTTCTTTCCAGCGCAAAACGCCATCCCAGTGTCTTTTAATTGTTTTAGCTACTTTCAGCATTGGGGGTAACTGACACCGAGTAATCCAGCCGTACCATTTTTTCAATAATCGTTCAAATTCTGCTACTGTATCGGCTAG
>JAYEOA010000025.1:0-56110 GCA_034722515.1 Thermodesulfobacteriota bacterium
TCAAGCAATCACTAAAAGGAGAATAGACGCAACAACAAAAACCTCTCAAATGAGGTCGACCTTTAACCCTTGAGGGTGGTCAATTTTACGTGATCAGAGGTGGTCAGTTTTAGGTTGTCAAAACTAATCTCCAGGCTATCGATGCTGAATGACGCCTTGTATTCATTGTAATACACATGAAAATGCGGAGGATTATGTTCGCCGGGCGCAAAATACATTCGTATTATTATACTGTAAAACATCGAAATTGTCGGCATGTTCAGTCCTTTCTTTTATTAGTGAGAACGTTTAACTCAGCGGCGGCTACACTGAATTTTAATTTATAAGTGGATTTATTAAAAGCAACCAACTTGAGTCATCCCGTGCGCTATTACCGTCCGCTGTAGTTTTTTTGTTAGAAGTCATCAGCCTCCGAACTTGTTGTATGACAACTCAATGTACTTTTTTGTTTCTTCAAATTCTTCTTGTGTTGAGATAGTAAATTCAGCCTCTCCAGTGCCAAAATGACCAATTTCGCTCACATCTCTAAAACTCTTTGGTGGTTCAACTACTTCTGAAGGTTTTAGCTTAACGAACAGTTTGATGGTTTTACTTTTAGCTTCCATACAAACGATATTTTGAGAGGCCTTATAAGCTATGTAATATTTTTTTGGAACTTCTTCAATTGCCGAATCCAAGCCAGTAACAAACTCACGAATGACATGCATAAGCTCTTGAATTTCTTTCGATTTACCTTCAAAATGTTCATCAATAGTGTATATGGCTGTTGCTCTTACCTTTGCAGCCTTTTTACCAGCCTCAACCATAATTGGATTTTTATTAGATAATTGAGAAACGGTTGCGGTTGATGGTAATTTTGTATTATGGAGCACCTCTTCTAAATATAGGGAGTTGTTTGTAAATAAACGGTATTTCCAAAGCTCAATATTTGCTCCCATGACTTGAACAGCATGAAGGTCGTATTTTTTGTAATTTGGAGCTATACAAATAACTCGGACATCTGACCAATCAATCTTTATATCGTTTCCAAGTGTTTTTTGAACTGCTATTTCAAAATCACCTTTGTGGTCTTGAATCCAGTGTAGGTAAAATAGACTTTGATTGATTAACTCGGATGATTCAACTTTTTTATACTCAATAATTACTGGATTATCCTCTTCGGATAATGCCAAGGAATCAATTCTTCCTGCATGTTGAGTACCAGTTGAAAACTCGGACGCAATAAAACGGCAGTTAAAAACTACGTCTAAATTGCCTTCAATAAGGGTTTGCAACTCCTTTTCGAGAGAGAAATTCCTCTGCTCTACTGGAAGGAGTTTATTTTTTGAGATTTCAAATATTGGCATTTCTCTTTTTCCCTTTTGCCCTCTAACAAGTTATTATCGGGTTTCCGCACAACATCACGTATACCAAGCTTAAAAAAATCAACCCCCTACAAACGCTCAGGTTCCTAGCCGGATAATACCCAATTAACAATGATATGCAAATCAAGATATTCCTCAAATTCTGCACCAGACATTTAAAACCAGACAATTAAACCGATCACATATAATACGCCCACAAGCCACACAAGTCAAAGTTTTCATCCGCCGAGTAGGCATCACTTCTAGTTTTGATAGCAACTTTTATAAATAATGTTACGCTTCTTGGCATCCTACTCCCCAAAAACAAAAAAAGCACTTACAGCAAAATGCTGTAAGTGCTTAATGTATCAATGGTGGAGCTAAACGGGATCGAACCGTTGACCTCTTGAATGCCATTCAAGCGCTCTCCCAACTGAGCTATAGCCCCGAAACAGAAGTGCTTTATACCAAACCATACAACTAGCTGTCAACGACTTTTTTACCTCAAAAACTTGGCTACAAAATCAAACTTACCGCTGATGCTATCGCCACCACGATAAGGATAGGATGACAGTGGCGAAGGCGTCCCATAGCTAGCTGAATCAATACATGACTGATAAAACCGAAAGTTAATCCGGTGGCGATAGAATAACCCAGAGGCATCATTATGATGGTTAAAAACGCCGGTGCTCCCTGCTCAACATTGCTAAAATCGATGAGTGCGATATTACGCATCATGAACAAGCCTACCACAATCAAGGCTGGAGCCGTTGCAAATGGCGGAACGATGGCAATCAGCGGCGTGAAAAACAGTGCGAGCAAGAACATGACGGCGGTGACAACACTGGTTAAACCAGTTCGCCCACCGGCGGCAACACCACTACCGGACTCGATGAAAGCGGTGGTGGTGCTGGTTCCTAGCGCTGCACCGCCAACGGTTGCCAGCGCATCGGCCATGAGCAAACGAGGCATGGCGGAAATATCACCATCTTCATCGACCAAATCTGCTTCACGGCACACGGCGATCAGTGAGCCTAGGCTGTCGAATAGATCGACAAACATAAACGAGAAAACACTCGACCACAGTGAAATTTCAAGGGCAGAACGAAGATCCAACTGAAATAGCAATGGTACAGGAGATGGCGGCAACGAAACGATTGCTGCAGGTATGGCAACGAAACCAAAAATGACGCCAATAAGGGTTGCGACGCCAATACCGATCAAAATAGATCCTCGAATACGCCGCACTTCCAGGACAAAGATTACCATCAGTGCCACCAGCCCAATCCCTATCTGTGGCGTCAATGAACCGAGCTGCACCATTGTAGCGGGGTTTTTAACGATCAATCCGAGATTTTGTAATCCTATGAAGGCGATAAACAATCCAATCCCAACAGCAGCGGCAACCTGTATCGATTGTGGAATAGCGCGAACAATCTGTTCTCGCGCCCCCAGCCAACTCAGAAGCAAAAACATCATACCAGAGAAAAATACCACGCCGAGGGCTGTTTGCCATGCCACTGCCTGCCCCAGCACCAGGGTATAAGTAAAAAAGGCGTTTAGCCCCATACCGGGAGCCATCATCACCGGAGTATTACTTAACAAAGCGACAAGAAAGGTAGCCAGAGCAGCAACTAGGCAGGTCACAGTGGTGAGAGCGCCACGATCCATCCCTGCATCAGCCAGCATGGCGGGATGAACGAAGATGATATATGCAGCGGTCAAAAAAGTGGTTAGACCGGCGACAATTTCGGACTTCACCGTGGTGCCACGCTGCGACAGTTGAAATAATCGATCAAGACGACGGTTTATCACCCTTAAACCTCCCAAAAAATAACGAGGATGCCAAAATGGCATCCTCGTTATTTTATCATAATCATAATAACCTATAAATCAGGAACAACAGCACTTACCACAACAACTAGAAGATGATGCCCCAGTCAAACGAGTCAGCGCTTCCATATACTTCTGACCTGTCTTTTCGACAATTTCCTTGGGCAAATCTGGCGCGGGTGCAGTCTTGCCCCAATCCAGAGTTTCAAGATAATCGCGTAAAAACTGTTTATCAAAACTTGGCTGAGGCCCACCAGCTTTGTACTGATCCTTGGGCCAAAAACGGGAAGAATCGGGGGTAATGGCTTCATCGATCCAGATCAATTGACCATCAAAGATGCCGAATTCAAACTTGGTATCGGCAATAATGATCCCCTTGGTCGCGGCTATCTCACGGGCACGCTCATAGATAGCAATGGTAGCATCGCGTACTTGAGCGGCGAGTTCAGCACCACATAACTCCTCTACCGCTGAAAATGGGATATTTTCGTCGTGCTCACCCAATTCAGCCTTGGTAGACGGGGTAAAGATCACCTCGGGCAATTGTTCGCTTTGCTGTAACCCCTTCGAAAGCTGGATACCGCAGATGCTACCCTGCTGTTGGTACTCTTTCCAACCGGAACCGGAAATATAGCCACGCACAATACACTCAACGGGCAGTGGCTTGGCTTTTTTGACCAGCATACTACGCCCTTCAAGCTGATCACGGTATTTATGTGTTTCAACGGGATAATCATCAACATTGGTGCTGACGATATGGTTGGGAATGACATCGCTCATTTGCTCAAACCAATATTTGGATATCTCAGTGAGCACATAGCCCTTTTGAGGAATCCCCTCATTCATTATTACGTCGAAAGCTGAGATACGGTCACTGGTAACAATCAGCAGGTATTCACCTACATCATAAAGATCGCGAACCTTTCCCTGATTAACCAGTTTGAGATCAGGACAATCACTGTGCATGACAATCGGCATCATTTCTTTTTGCTCCCTTCGATGGAACGTAGTATAGCCGGAGCGATAATCACTTCGGCGGAATCTTTGAGCGTCGCGAGTTTTGTGTTTATCAACGCATCACGCTTAGCGGTTAACACGCTGGTGCGTAATTGCTCTGAAACTTCGGCAGTTAGATCAGTTGGATCAGCCGGCTGTAACTGTTTAAGACGCACAAGGTAGAATTTTTCACCGCTAGCAAAAAGTTGCTTGGCAGTACTGTCCTTAACACTTAACCCAAAAGCTACATCCGCCAATCCAGAAATATTACCCAATTTGGGGACAAAATCACCCAGAGTACGGCTGAACAAGCCAGTCTCTTCGACAGAAACCCCGGTTGGAGCCAAGCTATGCAATGCACTTCCAGCAATAAACTTCTCTAACGCTTGCTGCGCCGTGCTTTGTGCCAACTTCACTGCTTCCAACGTTAACAGTTCAGCTTCTACTGCAGATCGTACCTGTTCCAATTCAGGAACGTAGCTGCCTTTTTTTTCAGCAACCTCACACAGAAAAACTCCGGCATCTGTTTTGACCGGTGACACCAACTGGCCGGACTCAAGTGCAAATGCCCGTTGACTAATATCGGCATTAACGCCAATGGCAGGAATTGCCATGTTGCGCCCAAACAAGCCAGTTTCAACCGTCGGTAAATTTAAGCTCTGTGCGGCAGCAACTATAGAGCCATTTTTGCGATTTATATTATAGGCATCCATCGCTTTTTCGTAGGCAAAACGCTCAGCAAGCTCACCCGTCAACCCGGATTTCACCTCTGCTTCAACCTCAACCAGCGGTTTGACACCAGCTGCGATTCGTCCTTGTCCTTTGATTATATGGTAGCCGAAACGGCTTTTCACCAAACCGCTAAGTTCGCCCGATGTCAAATCAAAGGCCGCAGTTTCAAATGCCGGATCCATCACCCCACGTGTGAAGAAACCTAAATCACCGCCACTTTTAACTGTGGCTTCATCGTCGGAATACTGCTGCACCAGTTTGGCGAAATCACCATCCTGCGCTTGCGCCAACACCTGCTGCGCCAGTTGTTTTTTGCTCGCAATTGTCGCCTCATCGGCACCAGCAGCTACTTTGATCAAAATATGCGCAACGGAAACCTGTTCCGGTATAGTGAACATCGAGATATGACGATTGTAATAGCGTTCAACTTCGGCGGCATCAAGGACAACCTCATCACGATAAGCGTTCGGGCTGAGCTGAACAAAATCGAGGGAAAGTTGCTCAGGGACACGGAAATCTTCTTGATTCTCGGTATAATAATTAAGCAGTTGTTCTTCACTAAGTTTTACCTGCGCCCTGAACTGACTAGCAGCAAAAACAAGATACTCAAGGTTGATTTTTTCGTTGATACGCCGGTATTCATCGGCAACGTCCTCATCTGCAACAACCACCTCACTTTGCAATACCCGACGGGTCATTTCAACCAGCATTTGTTGACGCTGCATCTGTTCAAACAACTCTGGTTTCATTCGTTGATAAGTTAGAACTGATAAATATTTTTCCTTACTGAACTGTCCATCAACCTGAAAAGCCGGAACCACAGCTATCGCTTCGACTAACTCGTCTCTGGGAATAGTCAGATTAAGTCGATCAGCTTCCTGAAGTAACAACGCCTGATCAATAAGCATGGTGATCGCCTGCCTGGAAAGGCTAAGCTTACGTTCCATCTCCGGGGTAAAATTTTGACCGTAAATGTTGCGATAAAAATTGTACATATTGCTATAGGTGGATTTATATTGATCATAGCTGATGTCCACGCCATTGACCTCGGCAGCAACGGAAAACTCCCGCGTCTGCTCATTACCCCTACCCCAAACAAGAAAGATAGTACCAATAAATGTAGCGATGATAACCCAAAAAACAACTTGTACAAGTGTCGTTTTCTGTTTTTTGCGAATCAGATTAAGCATAAATAAGTTTTCTCCTTGGCTAACGTAGGATTTTGTAATAAAAAAAACAAGATCGCATATTACGTCAATATTCTTGAGAAATGCAACAGGTTTCCCTGTGTTTCTACTTGAGCATCTCACCCCTTTCTGTTAGTTTATTTTTTTCGTAAGAAACTGCGCCCACCCAGAAGGATATTTAATTATGATTAATCTGTTCAACGCCCTGTGGGGCCTCTTTTCCAATGATCTCGCCATTGACCTTGGCACAGCCAATACGTTGGTTTATGTAAAATCAAAGGGCATTGTGATTGGTGAACCTTCTGTGGTGGCAGTACAAAAAGATGCGGCCGGCAATAAAAAAGTACTGGCTGTTGGTGTTGAAGCCAAAAAAATGCTCGGGCGTACCCCGGGCAGCATCGTCGCCATAAGACCAATGAAAGATGGTGTTATTGCCGATTTTGACATCACTGAAGAGATGTTACGTTATTTTATCCAGAAGGTACACAATCGTAAAACACTGGTACGTCCACGCATCGTTATCTGTGTTCCATCGGGCATCACCCAAGTGGAAAAACGTGCGGTCAAAGAATCCGCCGAATCTGCTGGAGCCCGGGAAGTGTACCTCATCGAAGAACCGATGGCTGCAGCCATTGGTGCAGGATTGCCCATCACCGAAGCTAACGGCAACATGATTATCGATATCGGTGGCGGCACCACCGAAGTTGCCATCATCTCATTAGCCGGCATTGTCTACTCAAGAAGCGTCCGAGTCGGTGGTGACAAACAAGATGAAGCGATAACGCAATATATCAAACGCAAATATAATATGCTCATCGGCGAAAGAACTGCGGAACAGATCAAAATAGAGGTTGGCAGCGCATTCCCTTTTGAAGAAGAAAAAAACATGGACGTAAAAGGGCGTGATTTGGTGAGCGGCATTCCCCGCACCCTTCCGATCAATTCGGAAGAAATCCGTGAAGCGCTCGCTGAAACCGTTAATGCTATTGTTGAGTCAGTTCGCATAGCACTGGAACAAACACCGCCAGAATTAGCTGCCGACATCGTTGATCGAGGAATCATTCTCGCCGGTGGTGGTGCCCTACTCCATGGCATGGACGAGCTGCTGCGCCGGGAAACAGGCTTACCTGTTGCCATCGCCGACGATCCATTGTCATCTGTTGTTTTAGGTTCTGGAGCAATCCTCGACGAGTTGGATTTACTGCGACGCGTTACCGTCATCACTTAAATCTGGCCACCAATGCTGGAATTTATAAAAAAACATCGCTCAGTTCTGCTCTTTGCGGCTCTGTTTCTGTGTGCTTTGCTACTGTATTCGAACAGCCTACGACAACAAAATCGCACCACATTGTTCGAACAAGGCGTTCTGCAACTCACCAGCCCATTGTACCGCGCAATAACCCGCTGTTCTGATGAATTAACAATTTTGTGGACTGACCACATCAATCTGGTCAATGTTCGCCAACGCAACATCAAGCTGCTAAAAGAACTACGTAAACATCGACGCCAACTACTTGAGCTAACTGAGATCGCTCAAGAAAATAGCCGATTACGTCAACTACTAAATTTTCACCAAAACACTAAAATACTGGAGCTTCCTGCACGGGTAATTGCTGTCGATGCATCAAGTTGGTTCCACACCATCACCATCGACAAAGGCAGCAACGATGGAATCACTGAGGGTTTAGCAGTAGTCGTTGCCGAAGGGATTGTCGGAAGAACCATCAAATGTGCAACCAATAGTTCCCGGGTACTACTAGCTAACGACGCCGCTTCCGAAATTGCGGCTCTTATCCAACATAATCGCACCCGCTGCGTAGCCAGAGGTAAAGGAACACACCTCACGTTGGATTACGCACTGCGCCGCAAAGATGTCCATCTTGGCGATATGGTGATCACAGCCGGAACCGGCGGAGTTTTCCCAAAAGGGCTACCCATCGGCACTATTTCTAACATCATCAAGCACGATTATGGTCTATTTCAAACACTGGAACTCGCCCCTAGTGTTAATTTTTCAAGACTCGAAGATGTACTGATAATTTTACGAGAACGTCCATGAACCAACTTCTCATTTATTTCATCACTGGCATCATATTCATCCTAGCCCAAACGACGTTGCTCCCATCCATGTTGGAAACAACCCCCAACTTAATCCTGCTATTAGTCCTATATATCGGTTTGCACGAACCACCATTGACGGGCGCTTTCTATGCCTGGTTCTTAGGTTGCTTTCTCGATGTCTTTAGTGGCATGACGTTGGGATTGTACGGCATAATTATGCTGCTTATTTTTTGTACCACCAGTATTATCGGACGGCAGTTAACCATTGACAGCACCATGGTAATGATCGGTGCGTCAATTATCGGCACCGCAGGTCAGACCATATTGCTCATCTCTACATCATTGTGTTTTTCCGAAACACACCACAGTTGGCCACTAATCCTGAACAACCTTGTGCCACAAATAATAACTAATTTGATTACGGTACTGGCAATAATCATTTTGCAACACCTACTACGAAAGCTAAGACAATCAGGGACGAATGAACAGGGTAAGCATGCATGGCGCTAAATAACCCACAACCAGATGATCCCAGCCGAAAGCAACGCTTTCAATGGCTAACTGTAGCAGCAATCTTTTTCTTCGCCCTGCTAGGGGTACGTTTGTGGTCGTTGCAAATTATTTATGCTGAGCAATATCAGCTACTTTCTCAAAAAAACCGTACCCGCTACATCCCCATAGCCGCCCCCCGAGGACCAATTTTTGATCGCCATGGGCAACTGCTAGTAGACAACCGCCCAACATTTACCGTTTCGGTTCTACGTCAAGAGGTGATCGACAAAAAAATCCTCCTGCAACGACTGGCAATCTACCTCGACAACGATTGGCAACAACTTGAATCGGACTGGAACAAACTCCTTTATTACCCACGTTATCGTCCTATTCCCTTAAAAAGTGACATAGATCGAACCTTGTTAGAACAACTGTCTGAAAACTCTGTAAATCTTCCGGGAATGCTCATTGAAGTGCAACCCATGCGCTCATATCCATATCATGAAGTAGCAGCCCACCTGTTCGGCCATATCGGTGCCATAAGCGAGGAAGAACTTAACCTGCCGCAGTATCGAGATTATCGCGCCGGAAATTATATCGGCAAAAGTGGTTTGGAAAAACATCTTGAGCACTACCTTAAGGGAATATCAGGAGAAAAACTGGTCGAAGTGGACGTCAAAGGGAAAGAACTACGCCAATTACAGGTACGTGCTCCCCTGCCGGGTAAAAGTGTATTCCTCACCTTAGACCGTGACTTGCAATTACACACAGAACAAGCATTTGGTAATCAATCTGGTGCAGCTGTGGTTCTGGATGTCAATAACGGTGACATCTTGGCTATGGTCAGTCGCCCGGCATTTGATCCGGAAATGTTTGCCCGGGGTATCACCAGCAATGAGTGGAACAATCTGGTCAACAATCCTGATCACCCACTACAAGCCAAAGCTATTAGCGGTCAGTATCCTCCGGGATCAACCTACAAAATGGTTACGGCTCTGGCGGCACTCGATGCCGGGGTGATCACCCCGAGCACACTTATCGACTGTGAAGGAAAGATCGCTATCGGCAATCGTGATTACCGCTGTTGGAAAGAACGAGGGCATGGACTGACAAATCTAAATAAAGCACTACGCGAAAGTTGCGACGTTTGGTTTTACCACGTCTCACTTATGGTGGGAATAGAACGGATGTCGGCCATGGCTCGCAAGCTGGGGCTGGGTCGCTCTTACAATCTGCCTCTGGACAATGAACAAGCGGGACTTATTCCCGTAAAAAGCTGGAAACGCAAGCACTACAACACCCCATGGTACAAAGGGCAAACTGCCAATGCCGCCATTGGTCAAGGCTACGTACTAGCCACACCGTTACAGCTCGCTGTAATGACGGCAACCATCGCCAACGGCGGCACGCTGTATCAACCACAATTGATCAAGCGAATCGAGGACTACACTGGCAACATTCTCAAACAAGCATCACCGATAAAACTGCATGAATCCACCCTGAACCAGCGTAATCTCTCCTACGTTAAACATGGAATGGAGGAGGTGGTCAACCACCCTCGTGGAACGGGAAAATCCAGCCGTTTATCCGGTGTTATCGTTGCCGGGAAAACCGGCACAGCGCAGGTAGTTCGCTTAAAGGATGACCCAGAAGATGGAGAGAAAACAGGCAAAGAAGAAGAGATTTCCTATCGCCATCGCGACCACGCACTATTCGTTGCTTACGCTCCGGCACAGAAACCGGAAATTGCCGTGGCAGTTATTGTAGAACACGGTCAGCATGGCGGTAGTACTGCCGGTCCCATTTCCCGACAAATTTTAAAACATTATTTCGATAACCACCAAAAAACAATCGGCACCAAAACAACACAACAACCTTTACGTTCCATCAGCAACGGAGAATCTGATGTTTGATCGTCGCCTGATTGCAAACTTTGACTGGACACTACTTATTCTGATACTTACCGCTGCCACAATCGGCATCATCAATCTATACAGTTCCACCTCTTCATGGGATATCTCTAGCCTGCCCATTTACCTGAAGCAGCTTTACTGGCTAGGCATAGGCTTTAGCATCGCACTGTGCTTAACCATATTCAATTATCGCCATCTGGAGCATCTGGCTATAATCGCCTACGTCAGCTGTGTTGGACTGCTTATAGCGGTGTTATTCTTCGGCAAAACCATCATGGGAGCAACGCGCTGGATCGATCTTGGTTTGTTTAATATACAACCTAGCGAAGTTATGAAGGTGGTCATCATTATCACTCTGGCTACTTTTTTGAGTCGCCACGAATCGCCGCAACGATACAGTTTAACGGAACTGATAGCACCGGGATTACTCCTCGCTATTCCGGTGCTGTTGATCATGAAACAGCCCGACCTTGGCACTGCCATATTACTACTCTTTATCGGCATCACCATGGTGCTTTTTGCCGGGATTCGCCGTTCTGCATTGATCGTCTTATCATTGCTGGCTAGCTGTGCCATAATCGGAGGCTGGTTCATGCTGCACGGCTACCAAAAAGATCGCATCCGCACCTTTCTCGACCCCGAGCGTGCCCCCCTCGGTAGCGGCTATCACATCATCCAATCCAAAATTGCTGTTGGCAGTGGTGGTTTCTGGGGCAAAGGGTTCATGCAAGGGACGCAGTCTCAACTATCGTTTTTACCAGAAAGACATACCGACTTTGCCTTCTCTGTCTTTGCTGAAGAATGGGGATTACTCGGCTGTACACTCCTGCTTGGGCTTTATCTATTCATCATATTATGGGGGATACTCATTGCCCGTAAAGCCGACTCTAGTTTCGGCATGTATTTGGCCATAGGCATTACAGCCATGTTCTTCTGGCATATCTTCGTTAATCTGGGCATGGTGATCGGTTTACTGCCCGTCGTTGGCGTTCCGTTACCGCTGTTTTCTTACGGTGGCACCAGCATGGTCACCACCATGATCGGCGTCGGTTTACTCCTCAATATCAGCATGCGGCGCTTTATATTTTAAAACACCCATATTTGCTTCCATCTTACCGGCAAACATTATAATCATATCATTGTTAGCCTTACTGTTTTAAACTGTGGTCATGAAAAATATTTCCGACAGATTAAACCAATCAGGGATCTGGTTACTACTACTATTTTACAGTGGCGGCATCCTGACAATGTCTTTATCGGTAGCCATTGTTCATCCTCGACAAACTATCAGCATCGCTATCGCTATATCGACATTCCTCCTACTCGGATCGTCTTTATTTAAACACATTCCACCCATGGCGGCTTTAGCAACTATTGCTCTAACACTGGGATTAATTGCTTACCCTGCGGCTTTGCACCCCGCCGCCGATGAAACAGACCTATCATACTTATGTAGGCAGCAGCCAGTCAACATAACTGCAACAGTCTTGCGCATCGAGGCGCAGCAACAGCGCTGGCGCATGAATGTTGCCATCGAACAAATCGAACAGCAACGGCAAACCGCCAAGGTTCGGGGAACGCTACGCGTACAAGTCGCCAAACAACAGTGTGGTCATAGCGAATCAATCCACCCACCAACTACCATTTTACCAGGTGATCGTATTGTGTTCAGGTCAAAGTTGCGCCTGCCGCGCAGTTTTGGCCTGCCTGCTGAATTTAACTATCCCCGTTATCTCGCTCGCTCCGGAATTTACACCAGTGCCTATGTTGCCAACAGCGACTCCATTGTCCGCCTACCTAATAATCAATCGCCTACATGGCGAACCCGCATTGAACGCTGGCGCACCCAATTAGGTCGGCAAATTGAGCAACATTTCACCCCGCAACAAAGCGCCTACCTGCTCAGCCTTACCTTGGGGCAGAAAAGTCGCCTTTCAACGCAACAACGTGACCAACTCTCCACATTTGGCATCTCCCATCTGTTTTCCATTTCAGGACTACATCTCGGACTAATCGCCGGATTACTCTACCAAGGCATTAACTGGCTCTATCGCCGTAGTGACCGTTTACTGTTGTGGCTCCCGGCTCAAACTGCAACACCAATTCTGGTGCTTCCACTGCTATGTTTCTATCTCATGCTCAGTGGTGGCGCATTGCCGACTCTGCGGGCAACCCTGCTCATTACCGTTACACTGATCGCCATAATCATCCAACGCCACACACCCCCCGTCACTCTATTGGCATTGGTAGCGTTCATCATTCTGGCATTTGATCCGCTCGCATTATTTTCCGCTTCATTTCAACTGTCATTTGCCGGGGTTAGCGCCTTGTTGCTGTGCTTGCCACCAATACAAAAACATTGCACCACAACATTACAACGCTGGACGATTCTCCCCCTGTTCGCCACCCTAACTGCCACCATCGCCACCACCCCCATCGCTTTATGGCACTTTCATACTCTGGCACCTGCCGGGGTACTATGCAATCTATTCGCCATTCCCCTTATCGGCATGCTAACCGTGCCCCTAGCACTACTGGGTGTGGTAATATTCCCCGTTCTTCCCGACCTCGCATTGATCCCACTCAAATTAAGCCTAGCTATAATAAACCTGACGCTACAACTCTCAAGCTACATCACCAGAGGAATACTGACAGGGAGAAACCTTTATCTGTGTCCTATGGAGCATATTATTATCGCTGTGGCCTGCTTCGCATTGTTGTCGTTATGTGCATTCAAATGGCGCCAAAGTGGTGTGTTGGTTCTCGCCAGTGGGATTTTATGGCTAGCATTACTATGTAAACCAGCACCGCCACCGTTGGAATTAACCCCGTTCAGTATTGGTCAGGGAGACTCACTGCTACTGCGTTTAGCTGATCAGGGCACGTATCTAATTGATGGCGGCGGACTATACAGTAAAACATTCGACGTGGGTCAACGTTTACTTGCTCCAGCACTGGGACATATAGGAGTTAAACATTTTGACGCAGTAATTCTCAGTCACGACCACCCCGACCACCGCAAAGGGTTGATCTACATTCTGGAACATTTTTATGTTGATCAATTCTGGCATTCCATCCCCATTAGAGAGTTACATTGGCGGCTACAACAGGTACTAAAGCAACGCCAAATTCCCATGCAGAAATTTAGCGCAGGCTGGACTACATTGCCGACAACAGACTGCACAACACTCAAGGTATACGTGCCACCTGATCAAACAGCCGGTATGAATGATCGCTCTTTGGTTGTATATGCAGGCTATGGTGATGATGGTATTTTATTGACCGGCGATCTGGAACAGCACGGCGTTGAGCAGCTACTAAACCAACCATTACCAGGTCCTGTCAGCCTGCTCAAGTTGCCACACCATGGTAGTCGTCGTTCGTTACCAGAAGATTTACTCCAAGCTGCACAACCGAGGATAGCCATTGCCAATGTAGGCTACGGCAACCATTATGGATTCCCCCATGAAGAAGTAATTGCTGCCGTTAAAAGTCATGACGTACAACTGTTACGCACCGACTACGATGGCACCGTGCGCTTAAGTAGCTTTGGTAAAGGCTGGATCAAGACAACTCTCGACCAGCCATAACACAACAACACAGCTATCGCCCAAAAACAAAAAAACCCGCCAAAATGACGGGTTTTTTTGTTTTTAAGCTATGTGCTTGATGCTATTTACAGCACATCAATAATTGCGTTCAATGTTGCACTGGGACGCATTGCCGCAGAAACCTTTGCTACATTTGGCTTGTAATAGCCATCGATATCAACTGGAGAACCTTGTGCAGCAATGAGCTCCTCATTGATTTTTGCTTCGTTAGCTTGCAAATCAGCTGCTATTTTAGTGAATTTGGCTTTTACATCAGCATTTTTGTCCTGAGCAGCAAGAGCCTGCGCCCAATACAAACCAACATAGAAGCTGCTGCCACGGTTGTCGATCTCGTTTACCTTACGAGAAGGCATTTTTGCATTTGAGAGATAACTTGTTACTGCCTCATCAAGGGCATCAGCATACAATTGAGCCTCTGCATTACCTGTAGACGTAGCAACTTGCTCCAAAGATGGAACCAGAGCACAGTACTCACCGAGGGAATCCCAGCGCAGATGACCTTCTTTGAGGAACTGCTCAACATGCTTAGGAGCACTACCACCGGCACCGGTTTCAAACACGCCGCCACCTTGAAGCAATGGTACGATAGAGAGCATACGTGCCGAGGTGCCCAGCTCTAAAATTGGGAATAGATCGGTGAGATAGTCACGCAGTGCATTACCTGTACAAGTGATCGTATTTTCGCCGCTGCGACTACGCTCACACGCAAGCACCATACCCTCATCAGGAGTCATGATACGGATATCAAGACCTGCAGTATCGTGATCCTTCAGGTAGGTCTCTACCTTAGCGATCAGTTGTGCATCATGACCACGCTTAGGATCAAGCCAGAAACAAGTAGGTACGCCCTCTGCTTTAGCACGGGTTACTGCCAACTTGACCCAGTCACGAATCGACTCATCTTTGGTCTGGCAAGAGCGGAACACATCACCAGCTTCAACCGTTTGCTCCAGCAGTACGTTACCGGTTGCATCGTCAAGAACCTGAATTTTACCATCGCCGGGAGCGTAAAAGGTCTTATCGTGAGAACCATACTCCTCAGCTTTTTTAGCCATAAGGCCAACGTTGGAAACGGCACCCATTGTTGATGGATCAAATTGCCCGTTTTTCTGGCAATCTTCGATGACTGTTTGATAGATCGTTGCATAGCAGCGATCAGGAATTACCGCTAAGGTGTCTTGCAGTTCATCCTGCAGATTCCACATCTGACCACCATCACGAACAACGACCGGCATGGAAGCATCGATGATTACATCGTTGGGTGCATGCAGGTTGGTAATGCCGTTGCGTGAGTCAACCATTGCCACGGCAGGACGATCTTTGTACACGTCCATGATCGCAGCTTCGATCTCTTCACGTTTTGCATCCGGCAGGCGGTTGAGCTTAGCATATACATCACCCAGACCGTTGCTGACATTAACCCCAATCTTGTCAAAGTCAGAACCGTATTTTGCAAATACATCCTTATAGAATACTTTGACGCACTGACCGAAGATATAAGGGTCAGAGATCTTCATCATGGTTGCCTTGAGGTGCAGCGAGAACAACACGCCATCTTTTTTTGCAGCTTCGATTTGCTGTGCAAAGAACTCACGCAATGCAGCCATGTTCATGGAAGATGAGTCAAGAACCTCACCGGCCAGCATTGGATGGTTTGCCTTCAGTACTTGCTCACTGCCGTCGCTACCAACAAATTTGTAAGAAACAGTGGTGTCTTTATCAAGAGTCACCGAAGTCTCACTGCCATAAAAGTCGTTATCGCTCATGTGTGCGACACGAGTTTTAGATCCGGCAGGCCAAGGCTTCATCATGCGATGAGGATTGGTTTGGGCAGCTTTTTTAACAGATGCCGCTGCACGACGATCAGAGTTACCTTCACGCAATACCGGATTTACCGCACTACCAAGACACTTAGCGTAGCGAGTTTGCAGCTCTTTTTCGGCATCATTCTGTGGTTCTTCTGGATAAGAAGGGACATCATAGCCCTTACCTTGCAGCTCTTCGATCGCTTCTTGAAGCTGAGGGATGGAAGCACTTACATTAGGCAGCTTAACGATGTTTGCTGTAGGATCTTGAGTAAGCTCACCTAACTGGGTTAGATAATCAGCTACTTTTTGATCATCTTTCAGCGCATCAGGGAAATTAGCAAGAATACGTCCAGACAAGGAGATGTCACGTGTCTCAACATCAACACCTGAGCCCTTGAGGAATTTTTTTACAATTGGTAACAACGCATATGTCGCTAACGCTGGTGCTTCATCAATTTCTGACCAAATAATCGTTGACATGTTCTCTCCTTAAGATTGGTAATAAACGACTCGCCTGAAACACAGAGTATAAGGGCTAAATCCCGCCTTTAATCCGACCAACTTTGAATTAAAATTCTGTCTCAAGCATTGAAATAACTTATTAAATTACATCAGAGCGCTGTATACAGTATGCAAAAGACTAAGAGCTGTCAAGCAAAAACACCGTTACACATACCCACATCAACACCACAAGAAGTACGTGAATAATCGATATAATAAAAACAGCCGGGGGGCTTCCCATGACCGATTAAATCCTGTATTAAAGTACCCTTCGCACCTATAGTTATTACAAAACCACCACACACGCCCTTCAACTCAAGGAGTTTTCTGTGAGCATTACCGGCATTAAAGGGATGAACGATATATTGCCAGCAGATGTAGCTATCTGGCAATTTCTGGAACAAACCGCCCGCAGCGTCTTTGCCGCCTATGGCTGTCAGGAGATCCGCGTTCCCGTTGTTGAAAAAACGGAATTATTCTGTCGCTCCATTGGCGAAACCACCGACATTGTCGAAAAAGAGATGTACACTTTTAACGACAAAAGCGATAACTCACTGACCCTGCGCCCCGAAGGCACCGCACCGGTGATGCGCTCCTTCATACAGCACAAACTGTACAACCAGGATCAGGTCACCAAACTCTACTATATGGGTCCAATGTTTCGTTACGAACGCCCACAAAAAGGGCGCTATCGTCAATTTCACCAAATCGGTGCCGAAATAATTGGCATTGACGATCCACGTATCGACGCTCAAATTCTGGCGATGCTCAGCCACTATTTTGAAGCAGTGGGCATCAATGATGTCAGCCTACAGATCAATTCACTGGGCTGTCCCGCGTGCCGCCCCCACTACCGCGACGCCCTAATTGCCTACCTGCAACAACGGATTGAACAGCTATGTCCCGATTGTCAACGACGCTGCAGCGATAATCCATTACGAGTTCTTGATTGCAAATCAAAATCTTGTCAAGCAGCCACACTGGATGCACCATCGGTACTTAATCATTTATGTACAGAATGTGAAACCCACTTTTGCGCTGTGCAACAACATCTAAACCTCATCGGCACCGAGTACACCATCAACAACCGCATGGTTCGTGGACTAGATTATTACACCAAAACTACATTTGAAATGATTACTAACAACCTTGGCTCACAAAACGCAGTAGCCGCTGGTGGTCGTTATGATCGACTAATTGAAGACTTGGGCGGTCCAGCACTGCCCGGCATTGGCTTTGCCATGGGGGTCGAACGCCTCGCATTACTGTTGGGAGAAAACGGCATCAAAACGCCGACGGCAAAAATCTTCCTTGCCACCATGGGATCAGCAGCACAGGAGCTGGCTTTCACCCTGCTACATAAGCTACAACGCCACGGCATTCACGCCGAAATGGACTTCACCGGCAAGAGCCTCAAGGCTCAGCTTCGCCGAGCTGACAAATTAAAGTGCAGCTACACCCTATTCCTTGGCGAAAACGAACTTGCCGACGGCAACGCGCAACTCAAAAGAATGATTGATGGCGAGCAAACATCGATTGCCCTGGAAGAAATCTTCACCGCGCTGTGCAGCTTACTTGACGACACCACCCCATGCTAGCTATAGTGGTACGCTAAATTAAATAAACCTGAATCATAGATAGGTGACGCAGCACCATCTGGTATGGTCATGATACACCTACTTATAAATCATTACCCTGGAGGAACACCCCTTGAACGATGCACTTGGAAACTGGAAACGGACTCATTACTGTGGCGATTTAACCAGCGAGAATATTGGCAACGAAGTTTGCCTGATGGGCTGGGTTCAACGCCGACGTGACCACGGTGGTTTGATTTTTATCGACCTGCGCGATCGCGAAGGCATTACCCAGCTAGCCCTTGATCCCGATCGCGACCCGGAAGCACATGCCAAGGCCGACAAGATTCGTAACGAATTTGTCATTGCCGTCAAAGGCACCATCTCACCCCGCCCCGAGGGAACCATCAATCCAAAGATGAAAACCGGCGAAGTAGAGATGGAGGTTTGCGAACTACGCATCCTCAACACCTCTAAAACTCCGCCGTTTATGCTTGATGAACATGTCGACGTTGCCGAAAACATCCGCCTAAAACATCGCTACCTCGACCTGCGTCGTCCAGCATTACAAAAAAACATGATCTTACGACACAAAGTAACCAGAACCGTGCGCAGTTATCTGGATGAACAAGGCTTTCTAGAAATCGAGACTCCCGTACTGACCAAAAGCACCCCCGAAGGGGCACGTGATTACCTGGTTCCCAGCCGCGTCAGCGGCGGCAATTTCTTTGCGCTACCGCAAAGCCCCCAGCTATTCAAACAGCTATTAATGGTTTCCGGCTATGATCGCTACTGCCAGATCGTTAAATGTTTCCGCGATGAAGACCTACGAGCAGATCGTCAACCGGAGTTTACCCAAATCGACTGCGAGATGAGTTTCGTTGACATCGACGACATCATCACCACCATGGAAAATATGATCGCCCGCGTTTTCAAGGAGAGCATCGGTGTCGAGGTGACCACCCCCATGGCGCGGATGAGTTACGCCGAAGCCATGGACCGCTTTGGCGTTGACAATCCCGACCTGCGCTTCAACCTTGAGCTGGTTGACCTGTCCAACGTTGTCGATGGCTGCGGCTTCAAGGTATTTGCCGATGCGGTCAAAAACGACGGTATGGTTAAGGCAATCAACGCCAAAGGCTGCGCCAAGTTTTCCCGTAAAGACCTCGACGACCTGACCGACTTCGTCAAGATATACGGTGCCAAAGGTTTAGCGTGGGTCAAAGTGAATGAAGATGGCTGGCAATCCCCCATCGCCAAATTTTTTACCCCTAAAGAACTGGAGCAGATCAACCAGGAGATGAATGCTGAAGTGGGCGACCTGCTGATGTTCGTTGCCGACAGCACAGCCATCACCAATGAATCTCTGGGTCGCCTGCGTGGACACTTAGGGCAGAAACTGGGCTTGGCCGACAAAAACAACTATCAGTTTGTCTGGATCACCGACTTCCCACTATTGGAATGGGACGGTGAAACTCGCCGCCACATGGCGGTTCACCACCCATTCACCGCCCCACGTGATGAAGACATGGAACTACTCGACACCGACCCCGGCAAAGCCTGCGCTAAAGCCTACGACTTGGTATTAAACGGTTCTGAAATTGGCGGCGGCAGTATTCGTATCCACGACCAGCAGATTCAAAGCAAGATGTTTGAACTCCTCGGCATCGGCAGCGAAGAAGCTCAAGAAAAGTTCGGCTTCCTCCTTGAGGCACTTGAGTACGGTGCACCACCGCACGGCGGTCTCGCCTTTGGTCTTGATCGGCTAGTGATGCTGTTGACCGGTGCCGACTCAATCCGCGACGTTATTGCTTTTCCAAAAACACAAAAAGCAACATGTCTGCTATCAGGTGCTCCAAATGTAGTGGAAGAGAAGCAACTACAGGAGCTCTCTATTCGCCTGCGTACCAGAAAAAAGGAGTAAGGCAACAGCTCGATGATTAATTCATTTCGTAATGCCATCACCCTGAATACGTTTTTGCTCGCAACCGGCCTAGTCATCAGCTTACTGGTCGGTTGCGCTGCAACACCGCCACGCGAACCTATCGGCGAAAAGCTCGGAGCTAATACCGTCGACAACACCAGCGCACAGCGCAACAACCAGACCAAAAGCATCGACAGTCACAATTTTGCGCAAAATACACCGCTTCAACATCAGAAGCAATTGCGCCAGCAGCACTACGCAAAGAATCTAAAAACGCTACAGATCAAGGCACGCATTAAACAATTAAAAAATTACGTCAACAAAAACACTCATTCACCCAACATCATAGCACTAGAAGAGGCACAAGCTATACGAGAGAGCAAAGAGTCCCCAACAAAAAAACAGACACTTGTCTCCACCTACAACGTAGATACAGGGGAAAATCTTTACTCGATTGCGGCTAAAACAAACACCTACAATGAAGGATTACTGTGGCCGCTAATCTACAAGGCCAATCGTGATCAAATTAAAGATCCACAGCAAATCTTTCCGGG
This sequence comes from Thermodesulfobacteriota bacterium, assembly GCA_034722515.1. Lineage (GTDB taxonomy): Bacteria > Desulfobacterota > Desulfuromonadia > Desulfuromonadales > Desulfuromonadaceae > Desulfuromonas. The sequence continues at coordinate 20,533 of JAYEOA010000025.1, forward strand.
ACAAAGCCTTACCATCCCACGTAACAACAGCGACGTTGAAAAGGAAAATGCAAGAGAAACAGCCATAAAATCAAGGATTTTCCTACATTAACAAGCACAAGCCACGGCACAGTGCATACATATAGCCACTTGCACAATTTCCCTTGACAGCTTTTAGCCTTTTGCATACTGTATACCCCGTTTACTGCTCAACTTGGCCGTATTTATACGGTTGTTCATATTTCAATATTGAGTTACCTTCATCTGAGTACTGAAAAACTCTTTTTTTAAGTAGCAGATGAAACAATCCGTGCCGGAGTGACAGCAGTCATTCCTGCTTTTATTTCAGTTTAATTGATATGAAGGAGAGAGAGACATGGCAAGAGCAAAGATTTCATTGATCGGTGGTGGTCAAATCGGTGGTGTTTTAGCACAACTTTGCGCACTACGTGAGTTGGGCGACGTTGTTCTGTTTGACATCGTTGAAGGATTACCTCAAGGTAAAATGCTCGACATCGCTGAAGTTGCTCGCGTAGACGGTTTTGACGTAGACCTAAAAGGCACCAATAGCTATACCGACATCGCCGGTTCCGACATCGTTATCGTTACCGCTGGTCTGCCCCGTAAGCCCGGCATGAGCCGCGATGATCTACTCGGCGTTAACTCCAAGATCATGCAACAAGTTTCCGAAGGCATCAAAGAGCACGCTCCTGATGCATTCGTAATCATCATCTCTAATCCTCTTGACGCCATGGTAACACTTTGTCAAAAAGTTACCGGTTTCCCACCAGAGCGTGTTTTAGGTCAAGCTGGCGTTCTAGACTCCAACCGTTTCTGCTCTTTCATCGCTTGGGAATTAGGTGTTTCGGTACGCGACGTAAACGCTATGGTTCTCGGTGGTCACGGCGACACCATGGTTCCAATCGTTCGTTACGCAAACGTTAACGGTGTTCCGGTAATGGAGCAATTGGTTCGCAAGTACGGCAACGAAGCTAAAGCAAAAGAAGTTATGACAGCTATGGTAAATCGTACCAAAGCTGCCGGCGGCGAAGTTGTTAAATTGTTGGGCAACGGTTCTGCATTCTACAGCCCAGCGTCATCTGCTATCGGCATGGCTGAGGCTATCCTGCGCGACCAAAAGCGTGTTCTCCCCGTTTGTGCACTGCTCAAAGGTGAGTTCGGCGTTGACAACTACTACGTTGGCGTTCCTTGTGTTCTGGGTGCTGACGGCATCGAGAAAATCATCGAATTTGAACTGGACGCTGAAGAGCAAGCAATGTTCGACCACTCTGTTGCTGCTGTTAAAGGTCTCATCGATGAGCTGCCAACCATCCTCCCTGATCTGGCTGACATACTAAATAGCTAGTAACGGCTAAAAAAATAGGCTAAAAAAACACCAACAAGGGCAATGGCGACATTGCCCTTGTTGTGTGTTTAGTGCGCAGAATTAAAAATCGCTTACGCCTCAATCGCCTTTTTGATATTCCTGACACTGTTTTAGCCAAATTAAACAGTAGAACACAATATTATGCCAGACATGGATATATGCTTGCATACCACACACATATAGTGCTATATGAGTTGCGTTTGGCAAATGACGATGTTTGATTGCTGTAACAACACAGCATAAATTACTCAGAACATCTCTTTTTTTTTACAGGAGAAAGTATGGCAGAGAACACAAAGCTCACAAGTGCTGAGCAAATTGTCGTGAAATTTACCGGTGACTCCGGTGACGGCATGCAGCTCATCGGCAACCAGCTTACCGCCCTGGCAGCATTGGACGGTAACGATGTTAACTCCCTTCCAGATTACCCTTCGGAAATCCGCGCACCAACCGGTACGATTGCTGGCGTTTCCGGTTTCCAGATGTGCTTGGGCGATCACAAAATCTACACTGCGGGCGATGCTCCAGATGTACTGGTTTCGTTTAATCCAGCAGCGTTGAAGCACAGTGCCAAGTTTGTTAAAGCAGGCGGCATCATCATTACCAACTCTGATTCATTCACCGAAAAAGCGCTAACCAAGGTTGGTTACGAGAGTAATCCTCTTGAAGATGGCAGCCTAGCTGGTTACGACGTAAAAGCGATCCCCATGTTTACTCTGGTGCGCAAAGCATTGGCTGATATGGACATGCCTAACGCTGCAAAAGATCGTTGCAAAAACTTCTTTGTTATGGGCGTTTTATGCTGGTTGTTCAGTAAAGAAAAGCAACTGGTTCTCAACTTCATTCAAGAGAAGTTTGGCCCAAATGCCAAGAAGCCCAAAGCGCAAATTGCCGAAGCTAATACCCTCGCCTTTAAAGCGGGCCTGAACTACGGTGAAACCACTGTTATGTTCCAGGAGCGTTACAGCATGGGTGCTGCTCAGATCGAAAAAGGTCTGTATCGCAACATCACCGGTAACGATGCCTCAGCTCTTGGTATGCTTGCCGCAGGTCACAAATCCGGTCTGCAGCCGTTCCTCGGCTCTTACCCCATCACCCCTGCTACCGACCTGCTCCACTACGCGTCCGAGTTTAAAGACGCCGGTCTGGTTACCATGCAAATGGAAGATGAGATCGCTGGCATTTGTTCTGCCATTGGTGCATCATGTGCTGGGAATCTAGCTTTCACCAGTACTTCCGGTCCCGGCTTGGCACTAAAAACCGAAGCTACAGGCATGGCGATCATTCTGGAAGTACCACTGGTTATCGTCAACGTTCAACGTGGCGGCCCTAGTACTGGTCTGCCTACCAAAACTGAGCAATCAGACCTGCTACAGTCGATGTATAGTCGTAACGGTGACAGCTACGTGCCGATCATCGCTGCCAACAGCCCTGCTGACTGTTTTGACGCTACTTTCCAAGCTGCCAAGATTGCGCTGAAGTACCGCACACCGGTTATCGTCCTCACCGACGGCTATATCGGTCAAGGTAGTTGCCCATGGAAAGTACCCACCATGGACGAATTGGAAGACCTGTCGCAATACATCAACTTCTGGAAGCCAGAAGATCATCCTGGAGAGGAATACGTTTCCTACAAACGCGATCCTGAAACACTGGCTCGTGACTGGGCGATTCCGGGAACTAAAGGTTGCCAACATCGTATCGGCACCCTTGAAAAAGATGAAACAGGTGCTGTTAGTCATGATCCAATGACTCATCAGAATATGACTGAGTTCCGTAAAGCCAAGGTTGACAATCTGGCTCAGGTTCTACCTGAACTGGAGATCAACGGCGAAAAGTCCGGCAAGATTCTGGTAATTAGCTGGGGTGGCACCTATGGCGCAGTTAAGGGCGCTGTTGACCGTCTCATCGCTGACGGCAAATCGGTTTCCGGCATCAACTTACGCTGGGTATGGCCCTTCCCTCCAAACTTGGGTGACATCATCAGCCGCTTCGATCAGATTCTAGTTCCTGAACTCAACATGGGTCAACTGAGCCTGATGCTGCGTGCCAAATTCTTGGTTGACGTTCAATCTCTCTCGAAGGTACAGGGCGACCCGTTCCGCGAGTTTGAGGTCATCGACAAAGTCAACAAAATGTTAGGAGAATAAAAAACCATGGCAGATACACAACTAACAAAAAAATACTTTGCATCCCCTGCTGAGGTTAAATGGTGCCCAGGCTGTGGCGACTTCGCTATCATGAATGCTGTACGTAGCGGCATGGTTGCTGCTGGCAAACCCCGTGATGAAGTAGCTATCGTTTCCGGTATCGGTTGCTCAAGCCGTTTCCCTTACTACATGGAAACCTATGGCTTCCACACCATTCACGGTCGTGCTGCAGCTATCGCTTCAGGCCTTAAGGTTGCAAACCCCAAGCTTGACGTATGGACAATTTCCGGTGACGGCGACTCAACAGCGATTGGTGGTAACCACTTTATCCACGCTATCCGTCGTAACGTCAACCTGAACTACGTTATGATCAACAACAAGATCTACGGTCTCACCAAGGGTCAATATTCTCCTTGCTCTGAAGTAGGTCAAATCTCCAAGACCAGCCCTTACGGCGTTATCGATTATCCTATGGCACCACTTAAGGTCGCTATGGGAATGGGTGCAACCTTTGTTGCCCGTGGTCTTGATGCACAAATGAAGCTATCTGAAGAGATCTGTATTCGCGGTGCCAAGCATAAGGGCTTCAGCATGATGGAGATCTATGCTAACTGCATGATCTACAACGATGGTGCACATAAGCAGTTGACCGATAAGGAAACCGGCGCAAATCACTACATCATCGTACGGGAAGGTGAGAAGATGATCTTTGGTGCCGACAGCCAATTCTGCTTGGTACAAGATGGTTTTGCCATCAAGGCTGCTAACGTGGCTGATGTCGCCGAAGCTGACATTCTGGTTCACGACGAGAAGAACGCTGAGCTGGCAGCTCTGCTTACGAGCATGCGCCCTGACAATGATCTGCCACTGGCTCTGGGTATCATCTATGCCGATGACACCAAGAAGCCTTACGACGATCTGGTTTACGAGCAGCTTGATGCGATTAAAGCCAAGCGCGGTCGTAGCGTTGACGACATCATGCAAGAAGGTCACACCTGGACTGTTTAATTTCAGGTACGACAGTTACACCCAAAAAAGCCCGGGGATTTTTCCCCGGGCTTTTTCTATTTCAATATCCATTCACATCACTATTCAACCATCAGCGCATCAAGAGGCGGCCACGTCGCATCTACCAACATCAAAGCCTCATCGTTGATTAAAGTAACAGGAGGCATCCGCGTTAACGGTCGAATCTTGCGTGGATTTTTCAACCAAACAACAACAGCCTCGCGAGTCCAATGCTGACCATCTTTCGCCGTGGCAGGATAAAAAGGAGTGAACAATCCCGACAGATTGGGGCCGATCAAGCCATGCCCAAGCCCACCTTGATGATGGGTCAAAACTCGGTGACAAACACCACAGTGCTTAACAAACAGGTGTTCCGATTTGATATTATCTTCAAAGTGAACCACAACTGGTGCTGAACCCGATACCGGCGGAGCAGCAAGGCCACCAGCAAGAACCTGCGTTACCAGCGCAATGAGATCGCCCTGACTAATGCTGAAGTTCGGCATGTAAAGGGCAGAGACTCGCAACGCGGTCTCAATTTCATCAACTGACGCCGTTGCCAACAATTGATCAAGGTTAATCGCAAGGGTATTGCCTTGTTTATTTTGAAGATGACAACGACGGCACGACAATTGATCGATCCGTTTTTTTCCATCCAGATAAACCCTTGATAGTGGCAACCGATACCAAGCATGCGCAGCATCAATCAAAAAATGGTGGGAAATCGTCTTGCGCGTAGTTCGATTGTTACCACGATGACACTGGGTACAGACCAGCGGCACAACACTGTCCCGCTGCCAGACAACCTCACCATGGCAATGTTGATGACAGGCCAGACAACTATTCAGATCCTGAGCAAGGGCTGAACCCGCCCCCCCCAGCACACTAATCAAAAAAACCAGCCAAACGACCAATTTTCACCTCGAAAATAAAAAGCAATCAGCGTCAAGGCAACGATAACCAAAAAACTCAACACCGTCAGCCAGTTTACCAGCCGCTGATCGCGTGGAAACCACCTCGCCTGTTGCGCAGATTCTGCACTGGGTAACCACGGCAGCACACAAAATAGCCCACCCAACGCCAGCACCGGATAGATAGCATACTTGGAATAACTGACCACCTCCTGCATCCAGATCAAAAACCACGCTGCACGGGAAGGATTCGGCACCCGTGAAAGATCAGCCGGGGACAACAATGGCGCGGGCAGCAACGCGGCCACCACCACCACCAATAAGATAATTGCAGCGGCAGAATTCTTGATCATCTGTAAAAAGACAGGATCACTCTTTATATATTTTTTCACAGGTACGGTAGCACTCCCTTCTGCTTACGAATCTGGTAAAAATGGAGAAAGGATAACGAAATAGTCAACATAGGTAGCACCACAATATGCAGCACGTAAAAGCGCAGCAGTGACAACGGTTCACCCACGGCATCCGGCACTAAGAAGTGAAACAACCATTCACCCAACGGCACCACCCGCAGCAATTCCATCCCTGTTTGGGTCGCCCACAGTGCCAATTGATCCATCGGCAACAGATAACCCGTATAACCGGAGAACAATGCCAGACACAACAACATAAAACCTATGAGCCAGTTGAGCTGCCGAGGTTTGCGATAAGCTCCCGTTAGCAACACCCGTAATGTATGTAAAAAAATAAGCGCTATATAAAAATTAGATGCGGTGCGGTGCAAGCTATGGATAAAATGACCGCCAAAAACATGTTCTTCAATGTAGAGGATCGATGAATAGGCGTGTTCGCTGTGGGGCTGATAATACATGGACAGCAACAGACCACTGCATGCCAGCACTAAAAATAACGTAAATGCCATCCCCCCTAAACAGAAGGTATAGCTAATTTTCAAGTTTTTTTCGAGCACCATGCGCGGAAACAGGTGGCGGATAAAATCGTCAATCACTTGGCATACACCATTATAAAACATCCCTTTGTATTAGCTTGAGTAGATCAACCACTGATCTCCCTGTCGCTGCAAGCGCAGCCGTGGCAACGACTGATCCGCCGGGCCACGTGTCACCACCCCGTAACGATCAAAGGTACTGCCGTGACAGGGGCAGATTAACTCCTGCGGCGTTACACTTAATGTACAGCCCAAGTGGGTACACACTAAACTCAACGCATACACCTCTCCTTGTTTGCGAATCAAAGCAAAACGCTGCTGACGGTACACTAACGCCCCGCGTTCGGGTATCGTTTCATCGCCAACGGTAGCCAGCAATGTTTCCGGGGTCTTTGGTGTCGATAGAAATCGCTGTAACAACCACAATCCAGAGATTGAAACAATCAGTTTGCGGAGGAATCGGCGTCTTTTTTGAGAAAATTTTGCCATTTTTCAACATATTTCCGCTTGTATTCGGTCGTTTTTTGCGACATTCTGGTAAATTGATCCGGCGAGTAAAAAGCTCCATTCACCACGGTTTGACCGACAGAGCGCCAGAAGCTTTCCAACCCCAAGCCATCCATGTCGGGACGGTAAATCCGCCGCGACAACGGTTCAAGCATAAAACGCCGCGCATTGCCATGACAACCATCACACATCACCGTACCACGACGAATCGTATGCGGGGTAAACGCTTTCCACTGCGCGGCAAGCAAACGATTTTCTTCTCCGACGGGTTGATTGTTTTTCATCTCACTATAATAAGCAATAAATTGTGGTCGTATGGGTGCAACCAGTCCCCGTTCGTTGAGTCCTAATGGTGGCACATCCTGCCGTTTCAGGTAAGCACTTTTCACATACTGATCGCTAACGGGTTTGACACGAAAATAATCACGATTACTACTATTGCGCGTTTGAATATAAAAGGATCCATACTCCTGCGCTGCCCAAGCAGCATGGCAACTGACACATTCCAACTTATACATGTGGGCATCAATACTGTGTTCGATAACCTGCGGATCGGGATCGTGGCAATCCACACAACGCCTCGCAACTATTTTTCCCTCCTGCAAGCTGGTCATGGTATGACAATCGCTACAATCCATACCCACTTCAAAATGTACATCGGGACGCATTTTCAAAAAATATTGTCCATGATTTTGCCCACCGCGCTGATAACGCACACTATCTTCACGGGGTGCTCGACTTGAATAATCCCAGCCGACAAAATAGCCATTATGGCAACTCACACAGGTCTCAACATCCGGAAGATTGATGGCATGCCCTTCACCATGACAATCTAAACAGCGCGTCACATGACAACCCATACAATTACGCTCAAAAAATTGCGGGTCGGCTTGCGACCAACTGCGTTGGCAAAACTGTTGTTCGGCCTCACGGGTACTCATGGCATGATCGAAAATATGCTCTGCCTGTTTATGACACCCGCTACAACCATGCGCTTTATTGTCGATTGTTGTTGGCTCAAACAGATCACCGTCAGCCCCATGACAATCTTGACATAGCAACGTTGCATGGGCTCCAACAACAACGCTATCATGGCAATTTTGACAGGGTGTTGCCATTTTTAGTTGCGTATGTGCGGCATGCGCTGTAACGCAGCTACCTGATACCAGTAGCGCGATTAAGGCATTCTTCAATCTGATCATAATCAATAACTTGCCGATAAATAGGATCTTGCGGATTAGCGTGACACACCAAACACTGGTTCACCGCCAGCGCGCGGCGCACTTCGGTTTCATTTAAAGGTCGACTATGTTCACGCACCACCGCCGAAAAAGGTTGAATCGTGCCGTATTTCATCACCATATAACCATCAAGGGGTAACTCATCGCCTTGTTCACACAACAAGGTACTCTCTACGGATTGCCCCTCGACCACATGCTGTCCAAACCCCAGAAATGCCGGATTAGCATGACATTCACTACAACCCACAGCTTTGGCTGGCGTATTATGAGAATAGAAAGGGGCAAAACGTAGCTGTTTTTTACCACGAAATTCGCTAACATATTCCTGTTTCACCACGACACCTGTTTCATCGAGCACAGTAACAAAGGTCTGACATCCGGGTGTCAATGGCGCTATTTTCCCACGTTGATCCAATGCCAGCGCGAAAGGATACAATGAACGGTAATCCTCCTTCTCACTAAAGCGCCCCGTTGTTTCACGCTTTAACATGAAATCGTACCCTGTTTTGGAACGATCATATTGGGTATGACAGCCAAAACACTGCGGCACCGCAGCTATATGGCAGGCATAGCACTCCATTCGCTCGTGACCGACAATTTGATGTTCCGGCGTATCGGTGATCACTTTACTCACATGTTCATGGCCATCGCGTTTACCAACCAGAATCACCTGACCTTCGCGATAAAACACATTAGAGTATGCTCGTCCTTTTGAGGTCAACACCAACGAATCGCCCAATTGCACCTGGCGCTGATAACTGCGGGATTCTCGTACCGCTTCATCATTTTCTCGTTTAACCTCCTGCACATCTGGTCGCTGCGTAGCACTGCCGTGACAATCCTCACAGGCAACTTCAGTTTGCAGGTACATGTTCTCGTAGGCATAACCATCGCCCATCACATCACGTGAGGTATGACAATCGATACACTCTAGCCCCTTATCGTGATGGATATCGGCCTGAATATGGCTGACATTTCGCGCCCCACTAATCACATTGGCGGGAAAAGCATTTTTCACCGGCACCGCACCATTATTGCCATCATTTAATCCCTGATATGACAAGGCAATACGGCCACTGCGGTTATGGCAACGCAAACAAACATCGTTAGTCGGTAACGATTCCATGCGATGCGTTGCAGAGTGTGGCCACTTTCCGCGCAAGGCGAGATCGTTGCCCTGATAAGTACCATTATCATTAAACGGAAAATGACATGCCGCACACCCCGATGCATGGGACGCTCGCCACGATTGATGGGATTCGATCCCGACATGACACAGGGAACAATATTTTCGATATAATTCACCGGCTAGATTATCCAGCTCGCTAACGGCAAGCAACTCAACTGGTTCACCATTGGCAGCAAACGTTGATTGCGCCCTGGTTGCATAGAGTCCCTCACTACCACCTTCCCATGTCAGACGAATGTTTTTAACAAAACCGGTATTGGTGAACATCAGGTTCGATTGAAGTCGGCGCAATTGATATGCATGGCACTGTCCACAACTTTTCTCCCAAAACATTGGTGCTGCGGGGTTGCGCGGCCCCATCATGCTGGCATGAGCCGATTTTTTATCGCTAATCGATGCATCCCCGCCATGGCAGGCGATACAATCGGTGTGACTTGCAGAGACCAATTCAAGTGCAGCATGGCAGCGTTCGCATTGCGATTCGGGCTTCCCCTGCTGACACCCCGTTAACAACCAACATGTCACAATAAAAATGACCAGCAAAAAACGGGACATAGCCTTCAGTCAAAACCTTTACGGCGCAAAGCCGCTCATTGGAAATATTAACAATATCAGTAACTATTTAGCACCTCTAAAGTTGGGCACGCTGAGCAGTTACCCTATTTTTTGATCGCTGCCCAGGCATTTTCAAACAAATCAGGCGCGATCTCCTGCAAGGGAGTGTCAATTATACACAAGAATCGAAGTTCCACAGCTCTCAAAACCACACCGGTATATGAAATAGCAGCAGGATAAACATCCTGTTTACGGAGAACCCCGGCATCCATCCCCTGTTGAATAATTTGCCGCACTTTCGTAAATGGTTCGGTAAAACAAATGGGAGTAGCTTCAGATATAAACTCAGCATGTTTCATAAACAACATATATTCCATCATCACCGGATCGGATTCGGCAATATCAAAACAAAGTTGAGCAAAAGCTTCCAGCTTTTCCCGAATCGTCGTTACGTGTTCCAGTCGCTGCTGAAACATCATTTGAAACTCATTCAATGTGTCTTCATGGATCTGACGAGCCAGGCTCTCTTTGTTGGCAAAATAACTATAGATTGCCCCGGTACTAACTCCCGATGCTTCAACAATGGCCGGAATAGATACATTATGGTAGCCCTTATCAACAAACAACTCACGTGCTACCTGTAATACCTTAGTCATTTTCTCACGCGGTGCAATTTGACGTTTTTTTTCTGCAGCCATCGTTATCTCCTGTTATAGACTTAACGTTCATTCTACCGCTTTGTCGCTACTTGTCGTGTAACTATTCAGCACCTCTCAAGTTGGACACGCTAAATAGTTACTGTATCGCTTCAAGTTTAGCCAAAACCGGTCCCGGACCTGCTTCATCAATCAGAGCAGCAAGCCCGCCGTCAAGCACATAAACATTTTTATATCCTTTACTGCGCAGGTACGTATACGCTACAGCAGCACGCACCGATAGAGGACAAAAAATCCCGACATTCCGATCAACGGGAACCTGTTGAAATTCCACGGGCAAACGATGCAAGGGAACGTGGAGACTGCGCAAATGATAATGGAAATCACAACTCACGGTTGCAACCTCCTCCTCGGTGCGAACATCCAGCAAAACAGCCTGTTCATCTGCCATTAACGCCGCAGGGGTGATTTTATGCTGGGCATTGCCAACAAATTGCAAATCCATTTGCATCAACACACGATCTAAACTATCCATGGGTAATCCTCCAACTGTTATGTATATAAGGGGTACGCTCAAAATCTTGCGGTAAGGTTTTGCGGGAGATATTTTCGATATTCAACTCAGCCAGTTCACTGCTGTCCATCTTGAATCGACGCATATTATTAGAAAATATCAAAGTACCATCAGCGTTCAACAAGCGACACGCACTATGTATCAATGCAACGTGGTCACGCTGAACATCAAAACAATCGTCCATTTTTTTTGAATTGGAGAACGTTGGCGGATCGAGAAAGATCAATCCATACTTGCCAGCATGTTGTTCCAACCACGGCAAACAATTGGCACAAACAACCTGATGATCCGGAGCGCCATAACCGTTGAGTTCGAGATTCTCCTTCGCCCACGCAGTATAGGTACTCGACATATCCACCGTGGTGGTACTCTTTGCACCACCGGCGGCAGCATAAACACTGACACTACCCGTATAAGCAAACAGATTGAGAAAATCGCGCCCAGAAGCCATATCGCGAATCATGCCGCGTGTTAAACGATGATCCAAAAACAAACCGGTATCCAAATAATCGGCAAGATTAACCTTAAAACGAAAACCACCCTCATAAACTTCAAAGAACTCCCGACGTTGGTCGTGGCGATCATACTGATCGCTGCCACGCTGGCGTTTACGTGTTTTGACATAAACAAACTCAGGATCAACCTGCAACAATTCAGGAAGCAGTGTTACCACTTCACGCAGGCGACGACGGGCTAAACGCTCATCAATGGTTGCCGGTGCCTGATATTCCTGGACATGAACACGATCTTCATACACATCGACAGCCACGGCATATTCAGGGAGATCGGCATCATACACCCGGTAACAACTGATGCCATTACGCCCTGCCCAGCGTTTTATCCGTTTCAAATTCTTACGCATACGATTAGCGAACATCTGGGCGCCATCACTAAGGGTCACTACAGAAGCAAGACCATGGGATGCAGTAACAGGCGGACGGAAAAAATTCTCCGGCTCTACCTTAAAATGGAGCAATTGACACTTGAGCGCACCGTTGTAAAATATGTGCTTACCCGAGGCTCTCATGGCCAACGCTTGACCAAACTCTGACTCTACTGTGAATACCGCAACATTCCAATGGATAAACTGTTCACGCAACTTCTCACCCAATAAGGTATATAGCGCTAACACTTCCTCTTTTTCACCAAGACGCTCACCATAAGGGGGATTAGTGATCAACAGACCGGGCTGACTAAAATCATCGACCTCACCGAGCTGCTGCAGCTCACGACGCTCAAAATGGATACAGCATTCAACGCCGGCACGCTGCGCATTAGCCCAAGCATTTTTTATAGCGCGGGGATCGCGGTCATAACCAACAATTCGCGGCAACGACTCCATCCCCTTTTCGCGCCGTGCCTGTGCTTGTTCGAGCAACCGTTGCCACAGCTCGGCATCATGTTGTTGCCAATGTAAAAAGCCATAATACTCGCGCAACATCCCCGGAGCGCAATCCCCGGCTATCAAAGCAGCTTCAATCGCCAAAGTTCCCGAACCACACATGGGATCAATAAATGGCGCACCCGTTTGACTAAGTGCTCCCCAACCGGCGCGTAGCAATAACGCAGCAGCTAGGTTTTCCTTGAGGGGGGCACGTCCCCCTTCGGTGCGATAGCCGCGTCGATGTAAACTATCTCCCGACAAATCAATACTGAGCACCAACGTATCGCGGTATATCCAAACATTAAGCCGCCAATCAGGCTGCCTAACCTCCACATTGGGTCGCTCCCCGCACTTATCGCGAAAACGATCCACCACTGCATCCTTAACCTTCAACGCCGCATAGCGCGAATGGGTAATCTGCGATGAGGAGAGATTACAATCAACAGCCATAGTTGCCGAAGGTTCAAAGTGTGATTCCCACGCAAAATCATTGACTACTTGATATAGCTGATCAGAATTTTCAACCGATTGCTCGATCAGTGGCATCAAAATGCGCCCTGCCAACCGTGACCATAAGCAACTACGGTAGCCCACCTCCATATCACCAAAAAATTCCACCCCTCCACGGGTTTGACGTACCTTGGTCGCGCCGAACGATTCAAGTTCATCGACTAAAAGTAGCTCTAACCCCGTGGGAGAGGTCGCAAAATATTTAAGTGGTTCTGATGCCATGATTACTATTTATCCTTAAGCGCTAATTTCGACCACGTGCAATTCAAAATTTAGCGCCTTACCTGCCATAGGATGATTGCCATCCAAGGTGATCTGATCGCCATCAACAGCGGCAATAGTCACCACCAACGGAATGCCATCTTCGGTTTCAGCTTGCAATTGCAAGCCCGGCTCCAGCTCCATCCCCTCTGGCAACATAGCGCGATCAACCGTTGCCATCTGATCATCATCATACTCGCCGTAGGCATCAACTGCTTCGATGCGCACCTGCTTCTTTTCATCAACTGCCATACCTTCAAGCGCACTCTCAAAGCCGGGAATCACTTGCGATTCACCTAAAGTAAATTCAAGGGGTGTTCCATCTGCAGAGGAATCAAACTCACTGCCATCATCATAGGCGCCAACATAGTGAACCTTGACCATATTACCTTGCTGTACTACTGCCATAATAATTTATCTCCTTTTTCATTTTATACAGCCTGCAACAACTGCTGTAATCCTTCGAAACATCCATAGGGTATCGCACCAATGGCGCGAACCCTGCCAAACTCGGCACCACCATCTTCAATACCATGAAAATCGGAACCACCGGTAACAATCATTTTGCGCAAACGAGCCTGGGTGAGATACCATTCAATCTCAGCGCAATCTGCGCCGTTATTATACACTTCAATCCCCTGCAAACCAACCTCAACCAACTCATCAAGCAACTGTTTCATCGCTATCTGATTACGCGTAATATGAGGAGGGTGAGCCAACACCGCGATACCGCCAGCAGCTTTAATCAACTGGATCGCTTCATCGATAGGGGAAAAGCGTTTGGGAATATTACACGGAACGAGATACTGACTAAACGCCTCATCCATGGTTTTCACATGACCGCCGGCGATCAATTCCATAGCAATATGTGGTCGCCCCACCGCACCATCAGCCCGTGCTCTCACCTGTTCGAAATTGAGTAAAGCAACTCCCTTACCGGTCAACAAAGCATTGATCTTATCAACAATCAACTTATTACGCTCAGCACGAAACTCCTGAAAACCGGCAAGTGCCAAACGCAACGGCTGGTAATCACTATCAAAGCCATAACCGAGAAGATGAATATCCTGATAATCACCCCAGACACACGATAATTCAACACCCGATATCACCTGAACACCACGCCTATTTCCCGCTTCTCGCGCGGCATTTACGCCATCGATATTATCATGATCGCACACCGCCAGAGCAACGACACCGGCGCTGGCCGCCTTATCAACCAACTCCTCTGGAGAATAAACACCATCGCTGCAACAGCTATGCATGTGCAGATCAATCAACTCCATCATTCACCAATTACCACTCCCTTCCTGTCAAACTCCGCCAACGAGTACCCTGCATCACCGACCATGGTAGCCACCGCATAATAATATCAGGGTATTTTCAACCTGCCATGGGCGAAGACCTCCCTCTTCAACAAGCCAATTCTGAATACGCTGATTTTTGGGTTCATCCTGTCCCGTATTTGAGCTAATTTATCTGCCCGACAAAACAACTGAATTATTATAAAAATATATAGGTTAGCATACCTCACCTGCTCCGCCAACCACAACACCCCAAAAATCATTCCTTGTCAAACGGGGAGATAAATGACATAAAGTGTAATTATTAACAATTACACAATCGCCAACATGACGGGATCACCATGAAAACAGCTCGCGAGATCATTTCAATTATCGGCTCCTTTGTTCTCGGCAGTCTGTGTTTAGTCTTTTTGTCCTATTTTCAAAAAAACCTCATCGGCATCTCTCATGTATATTCTGGTTATGTAGTTCCTATCTTAGCCGGCGGCACTATTGGTTCAACATTCTATATGCTGCTGCTATACATTGCAGAGTTAAGCCAACTCAATAAACAACTTACCCATGCTACAGATCACCACATTGAAAAAACAACCTCAACCAACAGCCAACTAATCTTTTATGTGCTATTTGGCATCGCCACTCTGTGTCTATTTTCAACGATGCAAAAATCCATTGCCGGCTATCCATTACACCTTAAAGGATTTGTGGTACCACTGCTATTTGGCGGTCTCAGTGGACTGCTAATCGGCCTATTATTTTTGCGTAACCGCCGCTTACTGGATCAGGAACGACGAGCCGTCATCTTTTGGCAACAGGAGAAAGATAAAACCTTCGACATTCTAAACTCTATCTCCGATGGACTACTGGTTACAGGCAGCAATGGCCTTGTTGAATTAGTCAATGAACGGGCGGAAAAATTTCTGGATATACCTGCGGCAACCATCAAGGGGCAAACGCTGGCAACCTTGATATCTCATGCCACAGACGATGATTTTTCCGCTTTTTTTAGCCCAGCAAATATTGGATCAACCATCCAATTCAACATTATAACCCGCGATGGCAGCCTGCGAGCCATAAAAGGGACAACCTCGGCAGTGCATAGCAGAAAAACACGTACCGGTGCTGTGATCTTGACATTGCGTGACAATACCGCTGAACAACGGATCGAACGGATGAAATCTGAGTTCATCTCCATGGCGACACATAACCTCAAGACACCAATCACAGCGATCACCGGTTATTCAGAACTCCTGTTATCCGATCACCATGTCGAGGCGGAACAACTGCACGAATTTCTTACTTACATCAACGATAAAGCCTGGCAACTAGACAAATTGATCAACAACATGTTGGTTCTTAACCGAGTGGACTCCGACCGAACTATTAACTTAACTAAAGAAGTTGTACCCACATCCGCCATGCTTGATGCTGCACGCAAATATTATAACGAGCAGAAAACACCATGTAAACTGCATTTTGATCTCCACGATACAACGTGTTCATTATTTATTGATCCAGCAAAAATAGAACAAGTGCTGGAAAATCTGATCGATAATTCCATTAAATTTTCACCCGACGGCGGTCAGATCTGTATCAGTAGCGTCCAACAAAAAAACCGCTATGAAATCACCATCAGCGATGAAGGGATTGGCATGAGCGAGGAGGAGTGTCAACACATTTTCGACAGATTCTATCGTGCCGATGCAACGGATAGTGCTAAAAATGGAGTCGGATTGGGATTGACATTAACCAAAAAAATAATTGAAGCACACAGTGGTGAAATTCATGCCGTCAGCTCCCCACGACAGGGAACAACCATTACCCTTAGCCTGCCGATTAGAGAATCCGACCTTCATGACAAATAAGATAAAACACACCCAACAAAAAAAAACGTGCCTCACACTACAGGGACTTAACACATATTTCTTCACTCCAGAACGTTTGGTTAAAGCTGTTCTGGATGTAGATCTAACCATACCCAGCGGTAAAACAGTGGCTATGGTAGGAGAATCTGGCTGTGGAAAATCGATGACCGCACTGTCGATACTACGTCTGATTCCATCCCCAGGGCGCATCGTCAGTGGGCAAATATACTTTGGCGATGAAGACTTGCTCCAACTCCCCGCCAAGGAGATGAGCCGCATTCGTGGCAACCGCATCGCCATGATTTTTCAAGATCCGATGACTGCCCTGAATCCTGTTTTCACCATCGGCAACCAAATCAGCGAAGTTCTACAACAGCATAAAGGCATTGGTCGCAAAGAGGCGCATCAACAAGCGACAGATCTATTGCATCAGGTGGGGATACCCAATCCGCAACAACGCTATCGTGACTACCCACACCAGTTATCCGGCGGCATGCGCCAACGGGTGATGATTGCCATAGCTCTGTCATGCGATCCCGACGTACTGATTGCCGACGAACCAACCACCGCTCTCGATGTCACCATTCAGGCACAGATCATGGCACTGTTGCAACAGCAACAACAGCAACGCCAGATGGCAACGCTACTCATTAGCCACGATCTTGGGGTAGTGGCGCAAAATGCCGACATTGTTGCCATTATGTACGACGGTCTCATCGTCGAACGGGCATCTGTCGAAACAATTTTTTCAACCCCGCGCCATCCATACACACGCGAACTGCTAAACTGCATCCCGAAAATCGGCCACGGACAGCAACGTTTGAACGTACGTCCACAACATGACAGCTTCTGGGATAGTTGCCCCGCTAAATTTGCCCCACGAGACGCTAAAATCCCCCCCATGCAGCAATACTCGCCGGATCACTTTGTACGTCAATGGGAATGATGAATACAATGAAGCCAACAAGGGTGATGGATGTCTAACTTACTCGAAATTAAAAATCTGGATAAAAGCTTCAAGCTATCTGGCAGCATGCACAGTTTGAAGCGCCCCATATTACCTGCCGTTATTGATGTTAGTTTGCGTCTGAAAAAGGGAGAAACCCTTGGACTGGTTGGAGAGTCCGGTTGTGGGAAATCGACCATCAGCAAATTGATTATGGGGCTACTGCGCCCCGACAGTGGTCAAGTCCTATTTCAAGGTGTAGACCTTACCCGCCTCAATCAACGCCAACTGCGCCCGCTAAGAAGCAAAATGCAAATGATCTTTCAGGATCCTTACGCTTCCCTTAATCCACGCATGACCATTGCAGACACAATAGCCGAGCCATTCAAAATCCATAGCCATCTCCATAATAATCTCCACAACAATGAGTCCGGCACCACCATTGATGAGCGGGTGAACCAACTGCTGGAACGAGTCGGTCTTGAAGCGTGGCACGGCAGCCGCTTTCCCCACGAATTTTCCGGTGGGCAACGTCAACGTGTGGGGATCGCCCGTGCCTTGGCTCTTACCCCCGATCTAATTATCGCCGATGAGCCGGTATCCGCCCTCGACCTGTCGATTCAAGCGCAAATCATCAACCTGCTAAAGGATCTTCAACAACAGTTCAATTTAACCTATCTGTTTATTTCCCACGACCTTTCAGTAGTGGAACATCTATGTAACAACATCGCCGTAATGTACTTGGGTCGCATTGTCGAACAAGCTCCAATTAACGATTTTTTCCGCCGACCACGCCACCCATACAGTGAAACGTTACTTCAGGCACTGCCCATCGCCGACCCAACCTGCAAACAGCGCATGATCCCGCATGGCGAAGTTCCATCCCCCCTCACCCCACCAAGTGGCTGCCCATTCCACCCCCGCTGTCCCTACGCTCAAACACTATGCCAACAACAACGCCCACAGCTAATCGCCCAAAACAGCGAACATCAGGTAGCATGTCATCGCAGCCATGAGTTAATCCTGCAAGGAACACCAACTTAAATAACTATCTTGTCGCCTGACTGGGACAAGCGGGGGGGGGACGTTGTTGACTAACTGGACAGGAGAGCAATCAGGCAACGCACCGAATTCACCTGCCTGCTGTAATGGGATTCAGTAGCTGACAAGTCTTTATTCACTCAACATAAAGATTCCATCGTTGCATTATTCCTACTTACCAAGATATACTGCAGGACATGGACAATAACCAGCCCCATAATCCACACGACACGTTTTTTCGCAAAGCGCTGGGGGATATCAATGTTACACGCAACCTGCTCCAGTACGAATTGCCCGAGCAGATTGCGTTGCAGTTGGATTTTTCCTCAATTGAACGGGTAGATGGCTCCTATATAAGTAAAGCCCTGCAAAACACATATAGCGATATGGTCTTTCAGGTTCAGTTCAAAAACAGCACCACGCATGCGTATATTTATACCCTATTTGAACATAAGAGCTATGTGGATGACTGGTGCAGCTTGCAACTATTAAAATATATGATAGCGCAGTGGGAAGAATTTCATACCCACAAACCGAAAGAAAAGCTGCCTCCCATAATTCCGCTGGTTCTGTACCACGGAAAGCGAGGCTGGCGCAGACGTGCCATAATAGACCTGATAAATATCGAAGATCCTACAGCACTGCAACCCTATACCCCAGAATTCGACTACGTTCTCTGGGATGTAGCGCATATGGACAGGGAACGGGTGGAGTTCTCGCTTGAAGTAAGAGCATTTTTAGAAATAATGCATCACATAAATTGGCGCTCTTTGGATCAGGCTCTACCGCAAATAGTGCACATGCTCTCGCTGGCTGCAAATGAGCGTCCTAGCATACTTGAAAAGATAGAAACCTATCTGAGGTACGCCATAAGTTGCAGTGATCACATTGATGAAACAACCATCGAGCGCAGTCTCGATGCCAGTAACACGAAGGAGGAACTTATGCCTACACTTGCGCAGAAATGGTTTAGCGAGGGTGAAGCTAGAGGCAAGGCTAGAGGCAAGGCTGAAGGCAAGGCTGAAGGCAAGGCTGAAGGCAAGGCTGAAGGCAAGGCTGAAGGCAAGGCTGAAGGCAGGGCGGAGGGTAATATAGGCGGGCAATCTAAACTATTGCGTAACCTGATCAAGTTACGTTTTGGCAATCTTCTACCTCAGGTAGAAGATAAGATCGCCAATGCTACCGAAGCTGAACTAGAGCGTTTTGCGGAAAACATTCTAAAAGCTAACTCGGCTCAAGAAGTTGTCGAGATCGAGCCTACCTCGTCCTTTCGGGACTGATATGTTTCCTGACATTTATCACCGGTGGTTGAAACTACCGTGCAACCGGGGGACGTTGTTAACCTACTGGACAGGAAAACAATCAAGCAACGCAGCAGTTGGTGAGTTTTTTGCGACGCCATCATTCTATCATCAAAAGAACGCCCTACTTAAACAGTTTGGTAATTATCTCTTGGTAATTTACTTCGATAACATGGCGTTTTTTCTTCATAGTGTTGGTAAGCTCCTCTCCCATTTTAAATTCTTTATCCAACAGATGAATATTCTGTAATTTTTCAAATGGTTTGAATCCATACTTAGGGTGCAACAAACGGTTTATTTCGATCTTGACCCGATTAAGAACCTGCTTGTCTGTCAATTCGGTAACTTTATCTGCACCATGCTCAAGTTTACCACTTATGAATTTGAGCAATTGCTCAAAATCAGGAACAATCAGTGCGCCCAGCCCTTTTTTATCCTGACCGACCAGCACCGCATCACTAACAAAGGGTAACTTTGTAATTGCCGACTCAATACGACTGGGATCAATATTTTCCCCGCTTGCAAGCACGATTATCTCTTTAGAACGACCGGTAATAACCAGTTCACCGCTTAAGGTCAGCTTGCCCAAATCACCGGTTTTAAAGAAACCATCTACGGTGAAAGCCTTGCTGTTTTCCTCATCATTATTATAATAACCAGAAAAAACCTGTTCACCTCGAACCTGAATTTCACCTACTTCACCGGCTGGCAACGACTCCCCTGCTTCATTGACAATTCTCAATTCTGTATTTCTGGTTGGTGGTCCTAGAGTGCCGAACACCTCACAGTTGACAGATCTACCGGCTATTGCCGGAGCACATTCGGTCATTCCATACGCATTGACTATACGGATGCCAATGGCATCAATCCATTCATCCAGATAGGCGGGCAAACTACCACCGCCACTAATTGCCATGCGCAACCGACCGCCAAATTTTTTCTGAACCAGAAGCAGCTTCTTTTTTGCCAAATAGTTCAGTGGAGTCAGAAGCAACAACATTATCCCTGCGATATACTTTTGCCAGAAGCGGCGCCAACATGATATTTTGCTAAAAACCGGTAACTGATTATAAAATACCCGCCGCCAATAGTTATAACGGGCACTAACTAGCACTAAAAATTTAAATATACGTGCTTTGCGTGGGTTCTGTTTTTCCAACGTCTGGTTTATTTTGCTATACATTGATTCCCACAAACGCGGCACCGTTGCTACCATGGTTGGCTGGTATTTCTGAAGATCGGCGGCAAAGGTCTTAACCGCCGAGTAGACAATACAGCACCCTTTAGACAACGCTATATATTCAACTGCTCGTTCAAAAATGTGCCAGCTTGGCAAAATAGAGACCCAGCTATCTCTTTCGCTCAGATCAACCAGCTCAGGGAGATTGTGCACGTTATACATGATATTACGATGGCTCAGCAGCACCCCTTTTGGCACCCCAGTAGTACCTGATGTGTAAATAATAGTGAAAACATCTTCGGGCTTGATAGCATAACGACAGGCGATAAAATGATCTCTATCCGCCTGAGCGATAGTACGAACTTTGAGGATATCGTTATAACTATACACGTTGTCAAACCAGCGGTGGTTTTTGTCACCCTCTATAACAAAGATGGCTTCCAGATTTTTCAATCCCCTGATCATCTCCTCGTGCATTTTCAGTAAATTTTCAGTTTCAATAATCAAAAATTCACAGTCGGCATGCTGCAAGATAAATTCGAGCTCAATCGTGGTGGTATCACTGCCACGCGGAACACTAACTGCACCAATGGAGAGCAAGGCAAAGTCGGTAACAATCCAAGCATAGCGATTATCTGAGAGGAGCATGACATTGCTCCCCCTGTGAACTTTGTGCGATTTAAAAGCTTTGGCAAGAACTAGTGCGTCATCAAATAATTTTGCATAACTAACTGTAAATTCAGTATTACTAGAGCAGTAAATAAAGGCAGTATTATCAGCATACTTGGTACTGCTATTAAGCAGCATATCGAACAGTGTTTCTTTGTGCAGTAAAGTGTCTGACATATTGAAATAGCCCTATGGATAAAAGATATCGTGAAATAGCAACTAATTTTGCCCTCGTTGTTCAACTATTACGTATACGTGGATCAGCCAAGGCGTAACCGACATCAGCCAACAAATTACCAATGAGGGTCAAAAAAGCACCGATAACCAGAATACCCATGATCAGTGGATAATCGCGCATCATAACGCCATCGTAAAAGAGCTTTCCCATACCGGGTATAGCGAAGATACTTTCGAATATGACGCTGCCACCGATCAGTCCCGGAACAGAAAGCCCCAAAATAGTGATCAACGGCAGCAAAGCATTACGCAAAGCATGTTTACCAATTACCGCCCACTCACAAAGCCCTTTGGCACGGGCGGTAAGGATATAATCCTGCTGAATCACCTCTAGCATATTAGAGCGCATATAGCGGGAAAATCCGGCTAGACCACCGAAGGCAGAGACCATCACCGGCAAAAACAGATGATGAATTACATCCCACACTTGCCCACCGGGGCTAAGGTAATCATAGCCCAGCGATTTAATGCCGGAGATGGGAAACCATCCAAGATAGACACCGAAATAATCCATCAACAATAGTGCCAGCCAGAACGACGGGGTGGCAAAGCCAATAAACACCAATAATGTTGTCCAGCGATCAAATAGCGAATTGCGCCGCGTTGCCGAAAAAATACCTATCGGGATCGCCACTATAAGTATCAATCCCACCGACAGCACGTTGATTAACACCGTGATCGGCAAACGTTCGATAATTTTATCCAACACCGGACGTCGGTCTTGCGAAAAGGAGGTTCCAAAGTCGAGTTTAACCAACCGCCTAACCCATAAGCCATATTGCACAGCAAGAGGCTTATCCAGACCATATTGGGCACGCAGACGGTCTTTCAGCTCAACCCCTGCTTCGGGATTCAGTTCGGTCTGCATATCGGTTGGCTC
The DNA here is from genome assembly GCA_034722515.1 of Thermodesulfobacteriota bacterium. Lineage (GTDB taxonomy): Bacteria > Desulfobacterota > Desulfuromonadia > Desulfuromonadales > Desulfuromonadaceae > Desulfuromonas. The sequence continues at coordinate 43,217 of JAYEOA010000025.1, forward strand.
ACCGGGAGCAAGGTGGATCACCACAAACGATACCAGGGTAATCCCCAACAGCAGCGGCACCATCATCAACAACCGTTTAGCTAAATACAATGTCATAAATAACCCTTAGCGCTGATACTTTTGTTCACTAGCAGGAACATACCAGCGAATAAAATTATGCATGATTCCACTGGGAGCCTCTTCAATACCACGAAAGCGTTTGGCGACAACAGGTAGCGAATCGGGGACAAACAAAAACGTATATGGTTGTTCTTCAGCTAAAATCTCCTGAAATTCAGCATACAATTTTTTACGCTGACGCTGATCATTGGTACGCCGTCCCAACTCCAGCAATTCATCGACACGACTATTTTTATAACCGATAAAGTTCAGCTCACCCGTGTTCGTTTTACTCGAATGCCAGACATTGTAACCATCGGGATCGATGGGAATCGTCCAGCCCATCAACGTGGCATCAAAATTACGCGGGTGGATAAATTCTTTCAGAAATGCAGCCCATTCGATCACTCTCAATTTGACTTTAACACCAACATCTTGAAACCGCCGCTGGATAATCTCCCCCGACTTAATGCGCTGATCATTGCCCTGATTGGTCACAATGGTGAAGACCAGAGGCACACCATCTTTTTCTCGTACCCCGTCGCCATCCGCATAAACCCAACCGGCTTCGGTCAACAATTCAGCGGCTTTATGCGGGTTATAATCATAGCGTTTAACGTTGTAATTGTGCGACCAACTTCCCGGCTTATACGGACCTGTGGCAGCCTTGCCTAAGCCCATAAGGACACCATCAACTAATTCCTGTTTATTGATAGCGTAAGACAACGCTTGGCGCACCCGCTTATCCTGAAACATGGGGCGCTTAAGATTGTAGCCAAGGTAAGTATAGGCAAAAGCGGGATAACGAAAACGATTAAAACGCCGCTTGAATGCCGGAGTATTGGTTTGCCGTGCATATTGCAGCGGCGTTAAGCCCATGTGATCGAGTCCTCCCGATTGCAGCTCCAAAAACATGGTAGTTAAATCGGGGATGATCCGATAAACAATTCGCTTAATACAAGATGCTCCCTCAAAATAATTCTCAAAGCGCTCCAACACAATCTTTTCCCCCGGCAACCACTCAACAAAACGGAAAGGTCCGCTACCTATTGGAGCACGCGCCAAGGGACTACTACCGATATCCACCCCGTCGAGCAGGTGCTTGGGATGAACCGCCATGCCCCAACTTATTAACGCCGAAGCCAGCGGTTTAGCATAACGCACCTTGAAGGTGTATGGATCGGGCGCCCATGCCTTTACAACCTGTTTGTAGCGTTCGGAATAAGCTGTCGGAGTTTTGGGGTCGATCAACAACTCGTAAGTAAACAACACATCTGCCGAGGTCAACGGTACACCATCATGCCATGTAACATCGTGGTGCAAATGGAAGGTAAACTCCAAACCATCTTCTGAAATCTCCCACGACTGGGCTAAATCACCCTCGAAGTTCAAATCCTTATCGTAACGCACCAAGCCGTTATAAATCTGCCCCGCTACCTGTGACGATGAGCTATCGGTCGAAAGCATCGGCAATAAATTGCTGGCATCAGCAATGGTACCCATGATGATGGTATCACCCTGCACAGCTTCATCTGCCGATGATCCTTGCGAATGCAGCTCTTCCTGATGTTGGCAGGCAATCAATGGCACCAGCAACAACAACGCTAGAATTATGTGCTTAATATTCACATGCCCTCCGTAAACGGTGTAAGGGCGCGAGTAACAGTGCCCGGTGGCAGAATCAATTCAAACTGTGCCGGCATCAATACAGGATTTAATTCGACATCGGTAAAATGTAATTTCACCACAACGTCATTCATCGGCACTCGCAATTCAATCTGCTGCGGAAAGTCATTTTCCACATTAAACTCAGCGTACAGCACATGATAAATCACATAAGAATTAACACTGTAAACGACTGATACTATATGCTTTCTATCAAACTCCAAGCGATATTCTACTCCGGGAGCTACGCCCAGCAAAAGCCCCTTTTCCCAGACACTTACTTGTGCAACCTCCAAAACACTAGGAGGTATTTTCTCCAACAATAATGCAACAAGATCAATCAAAGGGATCGGTAAGCCGGTAAAGCGTTGAATATTATCCAGCGTAGGTGTACCCGTATAGTGAATTTGTTCGGCGGGAACATACGCCGCCAAGTGCGGTCCATCCACCGACATTTGCAACATTAGTTGATTAAAAAAATTGAGGATGTCGATGCGTAACCGATTGGGATTTTCGAGCAAAATCGCCTGTGTAGTTGACCAGCTTTTATTTTTTTTGGTTATTTTAACCTGAGCCAAGGCACTTAACGCATGATAACGATATTGGCGCTTTTGCACCAATTGCTCCATTTCAGCAGTACCCATTAACACCTCGGGAACTATATCGGGTTTAACAGCACAACCCGTCGCCACTACCAGCAACATCAGCAGCAGTGTCATCCATTTTATCATAATTTTGATCATGGACATAACTCCTCAAGTTTTTGTTTAACCACGGCGTTGTCAGGACTTTTATTCAAAATCAGCGCGTAAACTTCACCAGCCAAATCGTCTAAGTTCAAGGCATGGTAAATATCTCCAAGATGTTCTTTGACTAACAGATCGTGAGGAATCTTGGCTACGGCTTGTTCCAACGGTGTTCGTGCTTGTTCAAAACGCCCAAGCTTAAAATAAACCCAACCCAAGGTATCCAAGCTGGCACCACTTGGATTGATAGCAACAGCGAGCACAGCCATCTGCAGCGCTTCATCGAGATGTTTTTCCTCTTCGGCATAGGTATAAGCCAAATGATTCAGCGCACCAGCATGATCTTTTTTTACTTCGATGGTGCGACGCATACTCTGCTCCATCAAGGCACTATTGCCATGCTGTTGATGGTAGATACCGAGAGCATAATGGAGATCTGAACTTTGGGGATGATGTTCAATGCCCCACTTAAGCGCAGCCAAAACCTGCCCGGAGCGATGCTGGCATTGATAATACAATGCTAATTGAAGAAATACCCGCGCCCTGCATCCCCTGTCGCTAGCACCATGAGTATCTTTAATCAATCGTTCCAGAGTGCTCGCCGCACGAGAAAAATCACCCCTTTTTGAATAGACCAGACTCAAGCGTTCACGAGCCTCATTTTTCAAGCTCAACGGAGCTTCAACCTTTAAGTACAGCTTTGTAGCCTCAGACCACTCTTCCTGTTGCTCCAGACTATAAGCCAACCAATAATATAATTGTGCTGCCGGTTGCAGGGCGAGCGCACGTCGAAAAGCCTGTTCAGCTTGATGCCATAACTGTTGTTCCATACGGATAAGACCAACCTTACTGTGGGCATCGACATCTGACGGATCCTCTTCAAGAAGCCTATTTAACACAGCTAAAGCAGTATCGTAGCGTTGCTGCTGCATTAGCAGCGAGGAACGTAAATGATCAAAGTGAAAATTATCACCCGTTACCTGTGCCGCCTGCTCATAAACAGCAAAGGCAGCATCCAATTCACCGTGTTTTTCGTACAGACGCCCAAGCAACACATAAGCACGACGTTGATCAGGATATAACTCAATAATCTGTCGATACACCTCTTTAGCCCGATCAATGTCACCCTGCAAACGATACAATCGGGCAAACTCCAACAATCCACTCACGCAATCAGGCCGCCGCTCCAGCATTTGTGTTAAAATAGCCGTTGCTTGAGCATAATCTTGATCGGCAAGGTGCAAGCGGCTCAAATGGAGATAAAGCTCTTCCATATCGGGATGCTTGTCCAAAATACGATGAAACATGGTCATCGCCTGAACACCATCCCCTTTAGCAACCAATAGATCAGCAAGGAGCAATTGCGACATGAGATGATCGGGCTGTAAACGCAACGCATCGGTCAACAACAAATAAGCCAGCTGCTGTTTACCCTGCTCCAAATACAATGAGGCCTGAGCCGAACGCAGATAAACCGAATCGGAATCAGCCTGAAGCGCACGGGTTAACGCAGCGTGTGCCCTATCAACCTCACCACGGGCAACGAATAACCGCGCTTTGATATAGTCAGTATAGGCGGTGGCCGCAGACAATTCGCTAGAAGATGCCAAAAGAGCATCAGGTTCAACATGTAGCGAGCTACAGGCAACAAGGTGCGCCGCAACATAAGCACAGAGAGTTAATCGCAGCCAGGGGAACGAAACAAAACTGAAAATAACAGCGGTCGGTTTTGACATCGAAGGAAATGACTTTCAAAAGGATAATGGTCGCTATTCAGAAACTACCGCTGGGACGCTAGCACAGTTGCCAAATAAGGTCAATTTCCCCCAACGCTCTCCACCATTATCGGGTTATTATCCTTGACCCATTTAGCACTCATAGTTAGACTCGCAACGAACTAAAAACACCAATAATTTGCAATATCAATAAAAGGAGTTTCTCATGGCTATTGCCAATAAGATTCAAAACTGTATCGAACAATCATCATGGATCAGAAAAATGTTTGAGCAAGGTGATTTGTTACGCCAAAAATTCGGTCCAGAAAATATCTTCGATTTCACCATTGGCAATCCATCAGTTGAGCCACCTCAGGACTTTTATGACGAACTTAAAAACATTGCCAACAACCCGGCAACCGGGATGCACCGCTACATGAGTAATGCTGGCTACACAGAAACGCGAACCGCTGTTGCCGAGTTTTTAACCATGCGCAGTGATTCAACTGTTGACGCTGCTCAAATCATTATGACCTGTGGTGCCGGTGGCGCGTTAAATGTGGTGTTAAAAACCATCTTGAATCCCGCCGATGAGGTTATTATCCTTGCCCCATACTTTGTCGAATACAAGTTTTATATCGACAACCATGGCGGCACACCCATCGTAGTCGAAACAAAAGCGGATGATTTTCAACTAGATATTCCGACCATTGCACAGGCAATCAACCGCAATACCAAAGCGATCATTATCAACTCGCCCAATAATCCCACCGGGGTGATCTATCCCGCCAACACTCTATGCGCCTTAAACGAGATGTTGCAACAAAAACAACAGGAGTTTGATTCCACCATCTACGTCATCTCCGATGAACCGTATGCCCGTTTGGCTTACGACAATATCGACGTTCCCTGTGTGTTTAACTGCATCGAAAACTCGATCATCGTCACCTCCCACTCAAAAGATCTGGCTTTGCCCGGTGAACGCATTGGCTACCTCGCTGTTAATCCAGCAATGCCTGACATTACCACATTTATGAATGGCGCAATCTTTAGTAATCGGGTATTGGGGTTTGTCAACGCTCCGGCATTAGCTCAACGGTTGGTGACCAAGCTACAACATACCAGTGTCGATATCAGCGAATATGAAGATAAAAGAGACCTGTTTTATCAAGAGCTGATCGCCTTAGGCTTTGAAGTGGTAAAACCTCAGGGGGGATTCTATCTGTTCCCGAAATCACCGTTGGACGATGATGCTGAATTTGTCCAGAAAGCTCAAGAATACAATATATTACTGGTGCCGGGTAAAGGATTTGGCGCTCCGGGTTATTTTCGCATCGCCTATTGTGTCGACAAAGAGATGATTGAACGTAGCTTGCCAGCATGGAAAAAATTGGCTGCCGATGTCGGGCTGAAATAATTGTTGGAACTGTTACGTCTTGAGGATATGGTCATGAATTATTTACACAAGATCAATTGTTTGCATAATATTTAAATAGTATGTACGGTAATACGCTTAGGTAATTTTCATAGTCAGAGCGTTTCATCTTTGCCTCGCAAAAGGATCTAGCCTATCTTGTTACAATCTAAATAGTATCTATTCAGCATTATGGGCACGTAATCCACATATCAAGGGACACATAAACCTATCCCTTAAACAAACATACGCCGCTTACTTATAAAATGTTTTAGGAGAGATAATGGCAGAAGAGATAAAAGTAAAAGTTAGAAACTTGTTTAAGATTTTTGGTCCGCATCCAAAAAAAGCGCTGGAAATGCTTGAGCAAGGGCTTAATAAAGAGGAAATCTTTGAAAAGATTGAAACAACTGTTGGAGTACAAAATGCCAGCTTTGATATCTATACTGGTGAAATTTTTGTCATTATGGGGCTTTCGGGGTCGGGAAAATCTACCATGGTACGGATGCTGAACCGGCTCATTGACCCGACTGCAGGACAGGTTTTCATTGACGACGATGATATTGTCAAGATGAATCCAGCGCAACTGGTTAAAACGCGCCGATCAAAGATGAGTATGGTTTTCCAGTCATTTGCCCTGATGCCACATATGACTGTATTACAAAATGCTGCCTTCGGTTTGGAACTGGATGGAATTGAGAAAAAGATTCGAGAAACACGAGCCTTAGAGGCTCTGGAGCAAGTCGGGCTGGCTGCTTGGGCAAAGAGTATGCCAAACATGCTTTCCGGTGGCATGCAGCAAAGGGTCGGTCTGGCTCGCAGTTTAACAGTAAACCCAGAAATACTGCTAATGGATGAAGCTTTTTCTGCGCTCGATCCGTTGATTCGCACCGAAATGCAAGACGAGTTATTGAAACTACAATCGAAAACAAAACGAACAATTGTCTTTATCTCTCATGATCTCGATGAAGCAATGCGCATCGGTGATCGAATCGCCATCATGGAAGGTGGTCAAGTTGTACAGGTTGGTACTCCTGATGAAATTTTACAGAATCCAGCCAATGAATATGTACAGGCATTTTTCCGCGGTGTTGATCCAACCAATATACTCACTGCTGGCGATATTGCCAGCACCAGTCAGGTTACTATCATTGCAACTGGAAAGAAAAGTCCTCGTGCCGCACTGCAACGCTTAATCAAAAATGATCGCAATTTTGGGTTTGTACTCAATAGTAACAAAAAGTTTCTGGGTATTGTTTCCACCGATTCCCTACACGAATTGATTGATCAGAATAACCAAGAACAGTTACTGGTTAATGCCTTTATTGACGCCCCAACTACAGCACATATCAATGATTCCATGCAGGACATTCTTCCTGACGTCGCCGAAAATCCCTGGGCGCTACCGATCCTGGATGACGATGAAAAATATCATGGAGCCGTTTCTAAAAATCTATTTCTACGCACCCTACATCGCAACGGAGACGAACCTTCTCCGGAATCTACTGAAACTATTGTCAGTTGATTATTAAAAATGGAGTATAAACAATAAATCATGAGAATTTTTAATTTTGAAGAACAATTGATCCCACTGGATGAATGGGTACAAATAGCTGTTGACTGGCTGGTTTTCAATTATCGAGATTTTTTTCAGTTGCTTAAGGTTCCCATTGAGCTTTGCCTAAACGGGCTGGCGTGGTTCTTTACCACACTTCCTCCATCAATAGTTATTATCCTGTTTGCTATTAGTGCTTGGCGCTATGCCGGGAAAAGAGTCGCTGTATTTACGATCTTAACCTTCCTGCTCATTGGTTATCTCGGTCTTTGGGAGGCCACCATGATAACCTTGGCTATGGTGCTCAGTTCGTTATTTTTCTGTGCTCTGGTCGGTATACCGCTTGGCGTTATGGCCGGACGTAGCGATCGCTTTGAGGTTTTATTGCGACCGTTTTTAGATGCCATGCAAACCACTCCAGCATTCGTTTATTTAGTGCCGGTGGTTATGCTTTTCAGTATCGGAACCGTCTCTGGTGTTCTGGCAACTATTGTTTTTGCCCTGCCGCCAATCATTCGTTTAACCAATCTTGGTATCCGTCAAGTTCAACCGGAACTGATTGAAGCCGCTCTTGCCTTTGGCGCTACCTCCAAGCAGGTTTTAGTAAAAGTTCAGCTACCCCTCGCCATGCCATCAATTATGGCCGGACTCAATCAAACCTTGATGATGGCTCTATCGATGGTTGTTATCGCTGCGCTAATTGGAGCAGGTGGACTCGGAAATCCGGTGGTTCAAGGGCTCAACACTCTGGAGATTGGTCTGGCAACAATTGGTGGTCTATCAATTGTTTTGTTGGCTATGGTTCTTGATCGAATTACTCAAGGATTTGGAAAAATATAATTGCTATTCGCCGTTTACCTATTCTCAATAAAAAGGAAATAAAAGTGAAACGTATTCTATTAGCTTTACTGGTACTGTCTCTGGCAATTCCTGCTTATGCAAACTACGATAAACCCGGCAAAGGAACTACGGTGCATCCAGCACGTGCAACTTGGAATACCGGTTATTTTCAGGAAGCCTTACTACATGCCGGGTTAAAAGAGCTTGGCTATAAAGTAAAGGATCCAAAAGAGTTACAAAATCCACTTTTTTATCAATCGGTAACCTTTGGTGATGTTGACTACTGGGCGAATGGATGGTTCCCTAATCACACCAGTCAGCTACCTAAATGGTCTAAGGGTAAAATTGAAATCATCGGCTATGTTGTCAAAAATGGTGGTTTACAGGGATATTTAGTATCAAAGAAGGATGTAGAGAAGTTTGACATTAAATCCCTCGATGACTTTAAACGTCCTGAAGTAAAAAAAGCTTTTGACTCCAACGGTGATGGCAAAGCTGACCTCACTGCTTGTCCGCCAGGTTGGGGTTGTGAAAAAGTTATTACCCACCATTTTAATGTTTATGACCTAGATGAGCATATCAATCCGATCAAAGCCGGTTATTCTGCAAGTATGGCTGATGTCCTTGCTCGCCATAGAGCTGGAAATCCTATTTTTTTCTATACGTGGGCGCCGAACTGGACCGTATATAAGTTGAAACCAGGCAAGGATGTTATGTGGATTAACGTCCCGAAAATCATACCAAAAAAGTCACAAAAATCTGGTGAAGATCGAATGACCGTTAGCGGAATTAAAGGCGCAGTTACCAACCCGCTCAAAGCTGGTTTTGTTGTCAGTGACATCCGGATTGTTGCCAACAGTAAATTCCTAGCCAAAAATCCGGTAGCGAAGAGATTTTTTCAAGTATTCACCCTGCCTTTGTCCGATATCAGTGCGCAAAACACCAAAATGCAAGATGGCGAAAAATCGACAGAAGACATTGCCCGTCACGTTCAAGATTGGATCAAGGCAAATCAAATTAAATGGAATGGCTGGCTTGAAGAAGCACGTAAAGCAGCTAAAAAGTAACTTAATCACTTTACATTGAAACTATCAATAATGCTTTCGCAGAAAGTATAAAACAAAGCCTCCACCACCTGATCCGTATTATCGGGTCAAGTTGTGGAGGCTTTAGCGCTCTTAGCTATCTGTTATTTATTTTTGCTAGACCAGCATCTTTAGTACTATTTAAAAGGTAACCACTGCAAAAATTTCAAACAAGGTTGTATCATCATCTCCGCCGGTATATTCCTCTGCGGCATCTCCGGGGGTAGCCCAAGCCGCTACGGCACTGAGGTACAAATACTCATTGATGCTATAATCCATATAAACATTGACCTCTTCGGCAAATTTGTCGTCTGTCAGTGCTGTTCCAAACATGTTTTTCTCATCGAGTCTGAAGTCAAAGTACAAGGCACCGATAGAAATCTTATCACTTGGTACTGCATTCAAATGCAGCATATGAACTTTTTCATTGCTATTGAACAGGTAATACTCCCCAGTGATTTCACCCATAAAGTGTGTACCCCACCCGCGACTGAAACCATAGAACATCGGATCGAAGCTTTCATAATCTCCATCGCTTGAATCTTCGTCACCACTGAAAAAGGCATAACGATAACTCAACGTCGGCGTCCAGGGCAAAGTGGAAAAAGTGTAGCCAGCTTCTGCATACCAACCCTCGGCATCTACATCTAAATTATCCCCACTACGCTCAATGGCGTATTCAAATGCCACGAACAGATCTTTATTCTCCAATGATGCCAGCGGATTGCCTTGATAGCGAATGCTATATACATTCATACCATCACGGTTTTCATAAAAGCCACCATCCTTTACGTCGGCAACCTGCAGCCATGTGGCTCCAACAACTCCGATCGTATGTGCATATTCTACATTGACACCATACAGTTCGGTATCTTCATAATCACCATCAGATTCAAGATAGAAAAAATCGGCACGCACCGGTTCAGTATTTAGCTTAATAATCGCAGTTTGATCGAAAGAGCGGTGCGGCGCAAGCCAATATGCACCCTCCTTACAGTCAAAGGCACCGTCCATGATCAGAAATCCATCGCCTATAGCAAATTCCTGTTCGCCTATGGAGATATCTAAAACATCTTCACCAAATTCTGCAAACAGCATGTCAGATTCCCAGCCTAGATACATCAGTTCCGATTCGCCCCCCTCGGATGAATCGCTTGTAAATTCGGCAACATCTCCATCACCGCGAGTAATGGAACCGACATAACTCAAACCGCCATACACTGTACCACCTGCGGTAGTGTAGGAACCGTTCAGAATCGGTTTAAAGTAACCCTCTTGCCAATCTACCGATTCCTCACCATCACCGAAACGTCCAGCACCGAAGTTAGCACTATCGTTATAAAAATATCCGCTACCAGCCTCCAGAGTCAAACCGAGGTGAGCATTATCGTTGTCTATCACGTTTATCTCTGCCTGTACCGGGGTAAATAAGCACAATGTTGCAAAAATACTGACTATAATAGTGGTAGTTAAAAACACATTAAACTTTTTCATTTTCACGTATCATTCCTTCCTTAAAAACTGTCGAATCCAGCAAAACACCGAGTCCAACAGCCTCTTAGTTGCGTTGTTATTACTGTTGCTGTAGGTAGCCTTCAAATACTAGCAGGGCGGGCTTACCATCAACAGTGGTAACATTTTCGAACCATGGCTTATATACTTCAGGATGTTGCTTGATCCATCTTAGACCAGCTTCGGCATGTTTCATACCGCTGTTGGCGTTGAGTAACCGGCTAATTTCGTTCATCATCGGTACTGGGAAAATTAAGTTCTTGAGTAATTTAGCCACATTGGGCTGCTCTTCCGCAAAGCCACGGCGCAGATTGGTATAAACGGTAGCCGTGCCATTATTGGAGCCAAAGGTCTTAGCTGTGCTACCGGTGAGATATTGCATGTCTATCAAGGTGTTCATATGATGTGGCGCCCAACCAAGGAACACAACCCATTTACCCTGCTGTGCCAAAGTTTTAACTTCAGCAACCATGATTGCCTCACTCGTCTCCACCAGTTTAAAATCACCAAGACCGAACTTATCTTTTTCAATCATATCGAGGATAATCTGATTGCCGTCATTGCCGGCTTCAATTCCGTATATTTTATGCTCTAGTTTATCGCCATAGCGTGCAATATCGCTAAAATCCTTCAGCCCTGCCTCAACTACATAGCTAGGAGCAGCGAGGGTATACTTTGCACCAGGCATGTTGGCCACATATTTGACAACACTGCCGTTGTCGAAAAACTTATTAGCAATAGTTGCCATGGATGGCATCCAATTGCCAAGGAAGATGTCCGCATCCCCCATTTCAAGTGCTTTGTATGCTATTGGAACAGACAACGTTCTTTTAGTGGTTTTGTAGCCTAAGCTATCAAGAATATTGACGGCAAGTTCAGTCTTAACTGTAACACCAGTCCAACTAACGCTGGCAAAACGAATTTTATCGTTGGCACTGACACTGGTGCAGAGCATTAGGATTAATGCCACTGTGGCAAAAATCAGTTTATTACTCCATCGTTTCTTCATACATTCCTCCTTTGGATAGTCCCTCTGTTTAGTTTTCACGTAACCTTACAGTTTTACAACTAGAAAGGAGACTATCGGGATTAGCAAGAACCTACTACGATTCGCCAAGCCCGACAGTCTTCACTATGTTGAATAATTACGTTTTTTTACGAGGGGATAGTTAGGTATTGCAAAGTATTTTGTGTAAATATTTTGTAACTACTCAGCACTTCTCAAGTTGGGTACGCAATCCCCATAGCAAGGGTATTTGTCGCCATGGATGGCGACAATAAGCCCCATGGATGGGCTCGTTGCGTCCCTTGATATGGGGATTGCGTGCCCATCACGCTGAATAATTACAATATTTTTTGAACAGCTAACAGCCGAACCAATTGAGTGGTTGTGTCTGGTAGTTCTGGTAAATATGTTTAACTTCTGTGTACTCCTCGAGACCCATACGCCCGAGCTCACGCCCGAAGCCTGATTGTTTAAATCCACCCCAGGGAGCCTGGGTAAAATAAACATTGAAGTCGTTTATCCATACCGTACCGAAACGCAGAGCGGATGAAATCCTGTGGGTACGTTCAATATTGCGGGTCCAGAAGCCGGCAGCGAGACCATAGATGGTACTGTTAGCTCTGGTGATTACTTCATCTTCACTCTTGAAAGATTCGACGCTGATCACCGGGCCGAATACCTCCTCCTGAACAATGCGCATATCGTTAGTACAACCAGAGAACAGGGTCGGTAGGTAGAAAAAACCGTTTTGAAGAGCCGGATCATCCGGGCGAGCGCCTCCCAGTTCCAAATGAGCTCCTTCATCAATAGCGATACTGACATAATTTTCTACCTTAGCCAGATGTTCCTTTGAAATAAGCGGACCCATTTGAGTAGCGGGAGAAAAAGCATTCCCAAGGCGGATTTTTTCCATACGTGCCTTAATTTTTGCAACAAACTCGGTGTAAATAGATTCTTCCACCATTACCCGAGCTCCGGCAGAACAGATCTGCCCGGCATGGAAGAATACCCCGTTCAGAACATAGTCAAGGGCAACATCAAGATCAGCGTCAGCAAATATGATATTGGGATTCTTCCCCCCCAGCTCTAATGCCACTTTCTTGACGTTGCTGGTGGCGGCACGCATGATGTTTTTACCCGTCTCTATCCCGCCGGTAAACGAGATCAGATCCACATCATGGCTTTCTGCCAATTCGGCTCCGGTCTCTGAACCGACGCCCAGAATGGTGTTGATTACACCGGCAGGAAACCCTGCTT
>JAYEOA010000026.1:0-22120 GCA_034722515.1 Thermodesulfobacteriota bacterium
GGTGACTTGATATGACAAAACGGAGAAAGTTTGGTGAGGTACTGATTGAAGAGGGCGTTATTGATGCTGCAATGCTGCAACTGGCATTGAAAGAGCAAGCCGCTAGCGGAAAGCGTCTTGGCCAGATACTTGAGGAGCAAGATATCATTTCTGAACGCGATATCACCATGGTTCTAGCGCGTCAGTTTGGCTTAAAAACGGTTAAAAACATCTCTGAACACAAATTTTCAGCGTCACTGCTCGATCTGATTGATAGCGAGAAGGCATTGCAAAAACTGATCTTTCCCTTGCGGATTGAGGGTAAAACCTTGTACCTGGCTATGGTCAATCCTCTGGATATGGAAACTCTCGATACCCTATCCTTTGGTACCGGGTTGCGCATTGTCCCCTATTTGACCACCCCTCAGGAGATCCACTCTGCCATCAATAAGCACTACCTTGAAGCAATGAATGCCGTAGCACAGGGTGATTGGTGGCGCATTATGGTATTCGACAATCAAGAATTAGCACTTTCAGCCACATCAGTAGCGTTAAGCAAGGAGGGGTTTGAGGTTATCAAGGTGTCCAAGGCTGACACTGCTTTGACCATAATCCATCAAAAGCTCCCCCACTTGATCGTTACCGAGATATCTATGCCGGGAATCGGGGGCGTTGAACTATTTAATTCGTTAAAGAAAAATCCAAAAACCGAACATATTCCAATGATCGCATACTCCAACCGCTCTACCGCTGATGAAGAAGCAAAACTACTCGATCTTGGTTTTATCGACTTTATCGCCAAGCCGGTAAATGCAGTTCGGCTGGTGGCACGAACCAAACGTGCGTTGCGTTTGAGTTACAATGACCTTGAAGCACCCTCCAACATATAATTTAGGCTACAGATTATACAATTGCCATTAAGCAGCCTATGAATCAGTGGATGAAACTAACAAACCTTCACCCACCGCAAAGGTCACCAATTCAACACTATACTCTGGCGTTAGCCCCGCTGCAAATGGCGCCAGGATTTGCGCAGGGGTTTGTTTACCGCAGCTTTGTATCAGCAGAGCTGCAAAAATTTCATCGATAGACTCACAAAAAACCTCTTCTCCGCGTCGAATAAACAATCCCGTTGACGCACAAGGGGGATATAATTCAATAAACTCCACCAGATCGATATCCTGCGCCATGCTGAGTTCATCCACATCGTAGTGAAACATCTCAACGTGAACCGATTCTGCTAAACGCCACGGTCGATGCAACCATGCATCATCTTTCCCTTGCCAATCGGTGCGGGGTAATGTTTCAGCGCCAAGTAAAGTGTCGGCCCAAAGGGTGTGGAAACGGATTAAATCCAGAGCGAGAGGGAGCAAATTATCCACCTTTTGCCGTTTAAACAGATCAGTGATAAACGCTTGTTGAAATGAATAAGCCTGTATGGGTGTGCAATTGATCTCGCTTATTTGCTGATCATCGCAGTTAACTTCATCGATAAGCCAATCGGCAAAGCGCTCAATAACCTCAACAGCATCCAGACAGCACGCATGACACAGCGGGAGAAAATAGGCCATGGAACGACCGGTATTATAAAAGATATCGGTTGCGGCGGCTAATTTTCTACACTGTTCTAGCTGATCTTCAGACATACTATCACTACTGGTGACAGTATATGGCGGCTGTGCAAGGGCCTCTAAACCATAACGATTGCGCTGGTGAAACAGTTCAGTCCCCGGCAAGAGCGCCAAAGGAAAAACTTCGACATGGTTGGGACAAAACTGCAACGCATAGTTCAAACTTTCACGCAATCCCGCCGCATCATCGCCCGGCAATGCGTAGATCAGATCGATCCCAAAGGTGATACCGGCGTCGCTTAACATCTGTACCCAGTCAGCAAAGCGCTCTAAATCAACTGAGCGATTGACATTTTTCAACACATCAGGTCGAGCAGATTGCAAACCAACCTGTACCGAACAACAGATTTGTTGCAGTAGATGCACAGTCTCTTCATCGAGAAACTCCGCCTTAGCTTCTAAGTGAAAATGGAGATGAGGCGCATGTTGGGCGATTAGTTTTAACAACCGTTTCCCACGCTCAGGGGGATAATTAAACGTCGAGTCGAGCACCCACACCTGCGAAACACCATGGGCAACAAAGAGCTGCAACTCCTGCTCTAAGCGCTCGAAAGGGATTTCGCGTACCCCGCGACTGCCTCGCGCATCGTAGCAAAAGGCACATTGAAACGGACACCCGCGTGATGTTTCCCACAACACACCATGCCGGGGAACCAATACATCACTGAGCCAGGGAGATACATGCAAAGCCATATCAATAGGATTTTCCACCATCGGCGGCAAGTCAAAGGAGCGCTGTCCGGCAATGGCGTTAATCAATGCGGAGAACACACCTTCACCTTCACCGGCAATAACATGGTCAAATAACGCCATATCGCAAAGTTCCTGATAGCAAGCTGTAGCTTCCGGACCACCGACAATGAGCACTATGTCAGAATCGTGTTGGCGTATTTTTTGCGCTAAACCAATTATGCGCTGTTTATTCCACACATAAAGACTAAACGATACCAAGTGTGGATCTACGCCGAAAATACGGGCAACGATGTCATCATCCGAATCGGACAAATAGGCATCAATGAGCCGGATGAAAGGCCGCTAAGCTGGCGGCAAGGAAGCGGCAATGGTTGCAGCAGCCAAAGGGACGGCCTGTGCAGAATGGCGTACATGGAGGGTAGCGAAGGCAATAGGTTGGGGAGATATCATTATCGTTTCAGGCTAACTTTGATTTTGGGTTTACCGTTTTTGGTAGTCACTTTAAACATACATTGAACATTGCCGTATTTTGCACGGATTTGTTCCTTTTGTTGATTAATAATTTTCTCCAAATGATCACGCGAGGGATAGGTAGTATGATTATGCTGACACACACGCTGGTAATCCTGATAGATCCGCTCTACTTCTGTCATTGAACGAGTCGCTTCTACTTCCTGCGCACTCTTCGCTGCAGCTTTCTTTACATGGCGAGAGTAACGTCCCTCGTCCATTTCGCGCTGAATACGTTCCCACATCCCCTGATAGGCATGAAAACTACTCGACAAATTTTGAAATTTATAGCGCAGTTCAGTTTGCATAATCTTACGTTTATTCAATTGCCGCAATTCTCGCTCAAGGTCTTCCCGTTCACGGATAGGGGCTCGTTTTTCAACACCGGCAAAATATTGTTCATAACGTATCCGTAACGCTTTAATCTTATGATCAATGTCAGAAATTTGTCGAGCGATGTTGTCGTGGTTGTCACGATCCTTCATAATAATCCCCTATTCCCACAACATCTCCACGCATGGTCGTTTATTTGTGCTTAGTTTGTGTTGAGTTGCTTGACTGATCTACTATTATCAGCTAAGTATTGCAAATTAACAATATAGCTGAAGAAGGATTGCCATGTCTACACAGAATATAGCCGCTGTTATCCTTGCTGCCGGCAAGGGAACTCGTATGAAATCTAGCTGCCCAAAGGTGTTGCATCACCTTGCCGGGGCACCATTAGCAGCCTACCCCATACACTTGGCCAACAAGTTGAGTTGTTCACCCACCGTCGTGGTGGTCGGCCATCAATCTGAACAAGTAAAAGAACAATTTTCCGGGCAACATATTGTTTTTGTCGCCCAGGAACAACAACTGGGAACAGGGCATGCTTTACAGATGACCCAAAATGCATTAAGTGCTTTTTCGGGAACCTTGTTGCTTTTATGTGGTGATGTCCCACTATTGCAACTAGAAACACTGGAAAAACTCATCAGCGAGCATACCCAAGCTGGTGCAACAGTCAGTGTTTTAACCACCAACATGAACAACCCAACCGGCTACGGTCGCATCGTTCGCCACGGTAACAACGTGGAGCGAATTGTGGAGGACAAGGATGCAACGGCGCAGGAAAAAACAATTTGCGAAGTCAATACGGGCATCTATGCATTTGAGGCTCCACTGGCATTTGAATTACTCCAGCAGATTGGCAACAGCAATGCTCAAGGGGAATACTACCTCACCGACATCATTGCCTTAGCCAGCGAGCGTGGGCATAAGGTGTGTGCATCGATGTTGGACAACCCGGATGAAGCCATGGGAATTAATGACCGGGTGCAACTGTCACAAGCGGCCACTATTTTACGCTCGCGCATCAACTACGGTCACATGTTAGCCGGGGTTACATTGATCGACCCGGACAACACCTATATCGATTCCACCGTCACCATTGGTCAGGATACCACGATCTACCCCGGCGCACATTTGCGAGGGGACACCCGCATTGGCAACAACTGCACCATCGAAACCGCAGTGGTTATCGACTCCTGTAGCATCGCTGATCATAGCTTGATTAAAGCCGGGAGTGCGTTGGAGGAATCAACCCTTGGTGAACATTCAACCATCGGTCCCATGGCACACTTGCGACCGGGTACAGTATTACACGGACACAACAAGATCGGTAACTTCGTCGAAACCAAAAAAGCGGTGATCGGCCTCCACTCCCAAGCCAGCCACCTGACCTATATTGGTGATGCCGACTTGGGGCAAAATGTCAATCTTGGCTGTGGCACAATAACCTGTAACTACGATGGGATCAACAAACATAAGACGGTAATTGAAGATGGGGTGTTTGTCGGTAGCGATACCCAGTTAATCGCCCCGGTCACCATCGGCCGCAATAGTTTAATCGGCGCTGGCTCAACCATCACCAAGGATGTTCCCGGCGATGCTTTAGCCTTATCGAGAACAACACAAAAGATCATTCCCGGATGGCGAAAACGACAAAAGTAGGTAATTCTATTCAGCATAGCGATAGATAAACTGGCGACGCCCACAGAAAGGGTCTCTGTCATCAGTTTGTCGAGATGAATAATTACAATTTTTAGGAGTATTACAATACATTATGTGCGGAATTGTCGGATATATTGGAGAACAACAAGCTGTAGACATCGTCCTTGAAGGATTGCGCCGCCTCGAATATCGTGGCTACGACTCCGCAGGTATCTCAACGCTAAATGATGGTCAACTGAGCACCCAAAGAGCCCAGGGCAAACTGTCCAATCTAGAGCAACAGCTCAAAGCTCATCCACTGGTTGGCACCCTCGGCATCGGCCATACCCGCTGGGCAACCCATGGAAAACCGTCGCAGGTCAATGCCCATCCCCATTGCGCTGGGGGATTCGTCGTTGTCCACAACGGCATTATTGAAAACTATCTGCAACTCAAACAACAACTTATAGCCGCCGGTCACCGTTTTAGCTCCGAAACCGATAGCGAAATTATCGCTCATCTGATCGAAAATCACTTCAAAACATGCCACGATTTTGAGCAAGCAGTTCGCGCTGCACTACACCAACTGCGTGGAGCCTTTGCCGTTGCCATCGTCTGTGATCAATGTCCCGATCAACTCATTGCTGCCAAAGCCGGATCACCATTGGTTATCGGCCAGGGGGAGGGGGAATATTTTTTCGCTTCCGATATCCCCGCTATGCTATCCCACACCCGTGAGATGATCTTTTTAGGCGATGAAGAAATGGTGCTGTTTACGCGCAGTGCTATGCAAATTACCACTTTGGATGGCAGCCCTGTAGAACCCAAGATCAAAACCATCAACTGGAACCCGACCATGGCTGAGAGGGGGGGGTATCGCCACTTTATGCTCAAGGAAATTCATGAGCAACCACGAGCTGTTGCCGATACCATTTCTGGTCGCATCACCGAGGATAAGAGTACGGTACTACTTAACGAGTTACACTTGGCGGATGATGAACTGCTAAAGATCGACCGCCTGTATATTGTCGCCTGCGGCACCTCGTGGCATGCGGCTTTAGTGGGAAAATTTCTCATCGAGAAACATGTGCGCATTCCGGTTGAGGTTGATATCGCCAGTGAATTCCGCTATCGCCAGCCATTGGTGACAGAAAAGACCCTGACGTTGGTTATCAGTCAAAGCGGTGAAACAGCCGATACCCTGGCAGCGCTGCGCGAGGCTCACGAACGCGGTGGCAAAGTGATCGCCATCTGCAATGTGATCGAATCATCCATCGCCCGTGAAAGTGAAGGGGTGATCTATACCCATGCAGGACCTGAGATCGGTGTGGCGTCGACTAAAGCCTTTACCACTCAGCTAGTTGCTTTGTTTTTATTCACCTTGCATCTGGGCAAGGTTCGTCAAACTATAAATTTGACGCAGCGGCAAAGCCTGATCGCCGAACTATTAACCTTGCCACGAAAGCTGGAAGAGACTCTTGAACTTGATGCTGCCATCGAACAGACCGCTCGTCAATTCATCCACGTGCATGACTTTCTTTACCTTGGGCGGGGCAATCAATATCCCATTGCTCTGGAAGGAGCGTTAAAACTCAAAGAGATCTCTTATATCCATGCCGAAGGGTATCCCGCCGGCGAGATGAAACACGGCCCCATTGCCCTGATTGATGATGACCTCCCCGTAGTAGTGATTGCGCCGATCAATGAAACACACGAAAAAGTGGTTTCTAATATGGAAGAGGTACGTGCCCGAGGTGGTCAAATAATCTCGATTAGCAATTCCCTTTGTCCCGGTTTAATTGCAGCATCAGATATCGCCTTTCACGTCCCAACTATTTGTGATGATTTGATGCCAATCATAACATCAATCCCGTTGCAACTTTTGTCCTACCACATAGCCGTGTTCAAGGGAACCGATGTTGACCAGCCGCGTAACTTGGCCAAAAGTGTTACCGTAGAGTAACGAACGTATTTAATGACGGCGAAAACGCTCCAACAGGCGGCGACAGGCGGCACCGGGTGTGGTTATTCCTTCCAGTACCGCTTGTTCTACCTGCGGTAATAGCGCAGCAACGTTTTTATCGTTTATGAACATGTCCTTGAGGTCGTCGTGGAGCATGGCCCACATCCATTCCCGTGCTTGTTGACGGCGTTTTTCATCAAACTCATCATGTTGCTTCATGGTGGCTTGATATTCCTGTAACATCTGCCAAATGGTATCGATCCCATCATTATGTAGGGCGCTACAGGTGTGAACCGGAACTATCCAGTTGGCGCTACGGGGGCGCAGGATATGTAGGGCATTGGTGTATTGCTGTTTAGCTAAGTTGGCGCGGGCAATATTATCGCCATCGGCTTTGTTGATGATGATGGCATCGGCTATTTCCATTACCCCTTTTTTTATCCCCTGTAGTTCGTCGCCTGCGCCTGAGAGTTGTAGCAGTACGAAAACGTCAACCATTGAGGCGACGGTGGTCTCCGATTGACCGACACCGACGGTTTCGACGATGATCACATCGTAATTAGCGGCTTCGCATAGCAGCATGGTTTCGCGGGTTTTGCGGGCTACTCCACCGAGGGAATTGCCTGCGGGGGAGGGGCGGATAAAGGCGTTGGCGTCACGGGCGAGGTACTCCATGCGTGTTTTATCGCCGAGGATGCTGCCGCCGGAGAGTTGCGACGATGGATCGACGGCTAGCACCGCTACCTTGAGACCCTGTTCAGTTAGATGGAGGCCAAAGGCTTCAATGAAGGTACTTTTCCCCGCACCGGGAACGCCGGAGATGCCGATGCGCAAACTATTACCGGTATCGGGCAGCAATGTTTCCAGCAGGGTGGCAGCATGTTGGATGTGGTCTGCCTTACGGCTTTCGATCAGGGTGATCCCTTTGGCTAGGGCGCGTAGTTGTCCGTTGCGAATGCCGGAAGCGATTTGGTCGATATTCATGGCTATTAAACCTGAGAGTGCGGGGATAGAAAATTTGTAGATACGCTGGCGATGCCCATGGAAAGAGTATCGTCAGCGTATCGGGCTGATTATTACTACTTTTCGATAATGGCCGCCAGTGTTTCGCGAGCCGACTTGGTGATGGGGGTTCCCGGACCGAAGATGCGAGCTGCACCGGCGGCAAATAACTCGTCATAATCCTGACGGGGGATAACACCGCCGCACACCACGGCGATATCGTCGGCATCGAGTTTCTTCAGCTCGGCGGCCAGTTGCGGTACCAAGGTTTTATGTCCCGCTGCCAGACTGGAAACACCAACTACGTGGACATCATTTTCCACCGCCATCTTGGCCGCTTCTTCCGGGGTTTGGAACAGTGGACCGACATCGACATCAAAACCGATATCAGCGTAGGCACTAGCCACAACTTTAGCGCCACGGTCGTGACCATCCTGACCCATCTTGGCGATGAGGATACGCGGACGCCGCCCCTCCTGATCGGCAAAATCGGCAATCAGTTTTTTTACTTCGGCAAATTCCTGGTCTTGTTCACACACGGATGCGTACGCTCCTGACACCAGTTTGATTTCTGCTTTATGGCGACCAAAGACCTCTTCCATAGCATCGGAGATTTCACCGATGGAAGCGCGTAAGCGAGCCGCTTCTACGCACAGGCCGAGGAGGTTGCCATCGTTATTTTCGCTGGCTTTGGTGATGGCGTCAAGGGCTGCCTTACAGGCTGCTTCATCACGCTCGGCACGCATCTTGTCTAAACGCTTGATCTGGGCCTCGCGCACCGCAGTGTTATCGATATCGAGGACATCGATGGGGTCTTCTTCGTCTAACTGATATTTATTTACACCAACGATTACATCACGACCACTGTCGATAGACGCTTGTTTTTTAGCCGCCGACTCTTCGATGCGCAGCTTTGGCATCCCCGACTCGATGGCTTTAGTCATGCCGCCAAGTTCTTCGATCTCCTTGAGGATGACGCTGGCTTCTTTGATCAGTTCACCGGTTAGTGCCTCAACGTAGTATGAACCCGCCAGAGGATCGACCACATTGGTGATGCCGGTCTCTTCCTGAATGACCAGTTGGGTGTTGCGGGCGATACGTGCAGATTGTTCGGTGGGCAGAGCAATCGCCTCATCCAGCGCATTGGTGTGTAGCGATTGGGTGCCGCCCAGCACTGCTGCCAACGCTTCGCAGGTGGTGCGAATGACGTTGTTGTATGGATCCTGTTCCGTCAGGCTCCAGCCCGAGGTCTGACAGTGGGTGCGCAATGCTTTCGATTTGGGATTCTTGGGGTTAAACTGCTCCATTATTTCAGACCACAAGAAACGCGCGGCACGCAGTTTGGAGGCTTCCATGAAAAAGTTCATGCCGATAGCAAAGAAGAACGATAAGCGTGGGGCAAAGGCATCAACGTCAAGTCCCTTGGCGATGGCAGCTTTGACATACTCCAAACCGTCGGCGAGGGTAAAGGCCAGCTCCAGAGCGTTATTGGCTCCCGCCTCCTGAATGTGGTAGCCGGAGATGGAGATGGAGTTGAACTTTGGCATCTTCTGGCTGGTATATTCAATGATGTCGGAGATGATGCGCATCGATGACTCAGGTGGATAGATGTAGGTGTTACGCACCATGAACTCTTTGAGAATATCGTTCTGGATAGTTCCGGCCAACTTTTCCTGACTGACGCCAGATTCTGCCGCTGCGGCGATATACATGGCCAGAATCGGCAGTACCGCGCCGTTCATGGTCATGGAAACTGAAACCTTGTCCAGTGGAATATCACCGAACAGGATCTTCATATCTTCGATGGAGTCGATGGCAACCCCGGCCTTGCCAACATCACCAACTACGCGGGGATGATCTGAATCGTAGCCACGATGAGTAGCGAGGTCGAAGGCTACCGAAAGACCTTGCTGACCTGCGGCCAAGTTGCGTTTGTAAAAAGCATTTGATTCTTCAGCGGTGGAAAATCCAGCATATTGGCGCACAGTCCACGGACGACCGGCGTACATGGTGGCGGCCGGGCCGCGCAGGTATGGAGGGATACCAGGCAGGGTGTCAAGGTGTTTCAGTCCGTCAAGGTCGGCGGCGGTGTACAGTGGTTTGACACATATCCCTTCGGGGGTGTCCCATTTAAAATTAGATAAATCGTCAGTTTTTTTCTCTTTTTTGGCCTTAGCTTCCCAATCGGCCATGGTCGCTTTGTTCGACATGAGTATTCCTTTCGGTGGTAGTCGATAATATAAACGTTATGATTCAATACCGATGCGAGCGGGCTGTCCGACAGTGCCCGACAGTGTAATAAATATTTTATTTTTAGTTTTATAAAATGCTTTTTTAAAGCTACTAAAATTTTTTAGAATGAGGAAATGTATCAGTGCCAATATCTCTTTGTCAAGATAGATGACGTAATGTTGCTAATGGAGGTGTGCGCGATATGTACCGGATAACTAGCGAATTAGCGGTAGAATTTTGCTGAATTTAGTCGTGCAATGGTTGTCTGGGTGCAACGATTTAAGCGTGATGGATACGCATTTGCTATATCAAGGGATGCCGACTGTTTGTAAGTGTGGCTATCCATGGGGCTTATTGTGCCGTTTATGGAGATAAACCCCATTGCTATGGGCTTACGTGCCAACTTGAGAGGTGCTGAGTAGTTACATTTTGAGTAAATGTTTTTATTGCTGATAAACAATTGAGTTGACAATAATGGTCATTTGTTTTATATCGAATCATAAAATAAAACCGTTTTCTATTTTGGAGATTGTCTTGGAGTACAATATCGGTGCGAAAATAAAAGAGCTGCGAAAAGCGCGAAAATTAACATTGCAAGCCGTTGCTACAGAAACGGGCTTTTCTCCGGCATTGATTTCACAGATCGAAAACAACAATGTCTCGCCACCGATTGCCACCCTTTCAAAAATAGCCTGTTTTTTCGATGTTAAAATTAGCCATTTTTTTGAGATGGAGGAGGATGTGCGTCGCTATGAAGTGGTGCGTGTCGCTGATCGTCGTGTCGTTAGTCGGGTAATCTCCAAGGCGGGTAAAGGGCACGGTTACATCTACGAGGCTCTGTCGGTGCATAATCTCGACAAGAGGATGGAGCCTTTTGTGGTGTCGGTGTCGGAGCGCAGCGATGATGAAACAATGTACAGTCACGAAGGGGAAGAATTCCTCTTGATCCTCAGTGGTACAGCCGAAGTGCTGTTGGAAGAGGAACGGATTAAGCTCGAAGTTGGTGACGCCGTTTACTTTGATTCGTCCATGCGCCACCGATTACTCTCCTATGACGGTGGCGAGGTGCAGGTGCTCGCTATTGTTACCCGCTAATATTTTGCTCTGTTTTTGCCTTTTTATTTATTGAAAATAAGTTTTTGTCGCTAGAAAGTTTGGCTGGTTGTGGTTAACAGGTATACTTTTTGAAATATCATTTGAATCAGTAAGGGGATGACGAAGATGTCAAACAACGCATGTAAACCTTCATTGAAAAACCCTCTGGAATCACAAGAGAACGTCGATTTCACCATTCCCGGTGAGATTGCGGGTCAGTCCGGACCCTATGAAAAGGTGATGAAAGAAGGCTACGACCTGACCCAGCGTCCGATCAAATCGGTTGCTGTTGGTCAGACTGAAAAACAACACTTCAAACAGCGGATGACGGTCTGGGAGCGGATTAAGGTTCTGACCGAAAGCGAACCGAACATTTTATTTCAAAACTGGGGTAAGAATTTAGACGGTGCTTCGCTGGTAACAGGTATTCTCAATATCGATGGTCGTGATGTTGCACTATATGGTCACGATTTTACCGTCCGTGCCGGTTCCATTGACGCCACCAACGGTAGCAAATTGGCAAAGCTGTTCAATATGGCCGGTGAAAAAGGGATTCCGGTTATCGGTATGAACGATTCCGCCGGTGCCTTTGTTCCCGCCGGTGTCGGTGGCTTGGACGGTTACGCTGAAGCATTTACTGCACTACGCAAGATCAGTGGTGTGGTGCCCAGTATTATGTGTATGTTTGGTTTTAACGCCGGTGGTGGTAGCTATTTGCCCCGTCAAGGCAGCTTTGTTATTCAGCCTGAGAACACCTTCTTTGGTCTGACTGGTCCCGGTGTGGTTAAGTCAGTTCTCGGTGAGGATGTTACTCCCGATGAGTTGGGTGGTCCCCAAGTACACAGTGCTACCGGTGTTGCCGATCTGACCGTTAGCGATGAAACTGCAGCACTGCGTACCGCTGTTCGCTTGCTAAGCTATCTTCCCGATAACAACAAAGTGATGGCTCCCTATCAAAAGACCAGTGATCCCCTCGATCGCAAGACTTGGGAAATCAACACCCTGTTGAAAAAAGCCTTTAATTCACCGACCGGATTCAACACACCAGTTGATGTTTCGATCATCGTTCAACAGATATGTGATCACGGTGAATATTTTGAGATGCAGCCATCCCGTGCCCGTGAAGTGGTAACGGCGTTTGGTCGTCTCGATGGTAATGTGGTTGGCTTTTGCGCCAACAACAGTGCCGTGGCTTCCGGTCAGATCGATTGTGACTCAGCAGTGAAGATTGCCCGTTTTGTCCGTTTCTGCAGTATTTACAATATTCCCATCATCTTCATCGAAGATACCACCGGCTTTTTGCCCGGTCGTGAGCAGGAATCACGCGGCATCGTTCAGGCCGGTCGCACCATGCTCGATTCCATCATCGATGTACGCACCCCACGCATTCTGCTGATTCTGCGTAATGCTTACGGCGGTGCTTATGCTTCGTACAACAACTATCCCACCGGTGCCGATCTGGTTCTGGCGTTGCCCACTACCCGTCTGGCGGTTATGGGGACTGCCGGTAAGGAATTTGTCTATAAGAAGGAGTTGCGCGAATATCGTGGTGCCATCAAGGGTATGATCAAGCAAGGAACTCAGGAGCGCATTGACGCTGGCATGAAAGATGATGCCGCACTTAAGGATGCTGAAAAAGCAGCTGCCGCGTGGTTGCAGGGCAAGGAAGCAGAACTCAATACCCTATATGAAAATGAGTTGATGAACCCGAAGGAGGGTCTGGCTCTTGGTTCGATCTCCTCATTGGTTATGCCTACGGATTTACGCCAGGTGTTGGGTTCGAATATGAACTTCCTGTTGCGTCACTATACTCCAGGTGCCATGCAGGCGGTACAGCGCGAATTCCATTAATCGGAAAATTTCGTGGTTGACGAGAGAATAAAAATAACCCCCCATGGAAGTGGAGATAAAGCCCATGGCACAGAATATAGATAATTACAGTAACAACCCGCTTATCCATCGTGACCGTCGTTTGAGTCAGTCAGACTCTGCGTGGGTACGTTCCTTCTCTTGCGAAGAATTAAAGCCGCTGATTGTTTGTCGTGGCCCCATCCGTAAGGAAGCGATGGATGTTTATGATGAAATGGGAATTAGCCACTATGGCATCCTGTTATCGGACAAAGACTCTATCATCTATCCCAATGCATTATCGCCGGAACTGCGTAAGCTTACCGATAACAGCCGCGTGCATCGGGTTCCCGATTACAGCGGTGCCTCCAAGGAGGAGCGGATTGAGCGCATTGCTCAAATCATCGGTATCGCCAAGGACAACGGGTACGACTCGATCTTTGCCGGTTATGGTTTCATGGCCGAAGATGATGAATTTGTCGGCGAAATTGAAAATGCAGGATTGAAATTTATTGGCCCCTGTGCTGCTACCCAGCGAGCTGCAGGTAAAAAGGACGAAGCTAAGCGTACCGCATTGCAGGTTGGTGTTTCCGTTACCCCCGGTATCGACAATGTAACGGCACGTACCTTGTTGAAGGGGCATTCGACCCGTGAAGCATTGCTCGCTTTGGTTAAGGCCAAAGAACTGGTTTGTGACGATGCAGTTCTCGCTGATCAATCGTTGTCATTAGAGGCACTGGCGGATCAAGTGCTGTTCGCTTCCTACGCCAAGGGGATTGATCTCAACTCGGTTGAAGAGTTGTGTGCTCAGGTTGAAGAAGAGTGCGTAGTAATGTTCAAGGCTTATCCCGGTGCCCGTATTCGCCTCAAGGCGATTGGTGGCGGTGGCGGTAAAGGGCAGCGGATTCTTGGTGCAGAGCTGTTGGGGATCAAGAATCCTACTGACGCTCAGGTTGCCGAAGCTGCAACGGTTGCTCCCGGTTTGGTGCGCGAGATTCATAACGAAGTTAAAACCAACGGTGTTGGCGATAACAAGAATGTGTTGATTGAGCTCAATATTGAGCAGACCAGACATAATGAGATTCAACTCCTGGGCAACGGTACATGGACTGTTGCTTTGGGCGGTCGCGATTGCTCTTTGCAGATGCACGAACAAAAACTGCTGGAAATCTCCGTGACCCAGGAGGGTCTGATTGCTGAAATTGAAAAAGCCAAGCAAGCATCTCTCCCGGCCCAAGTAGCTGCGCTGGAGTCTGATCTGGCAGTACTCAAACGGATGGAAGCAGAGTCGGAGCGTTTTGGTGAGGCTGTTGGTCTCGATTCAGCATCAACCTTCGAGTGTATTGTCGATGGTGATCGTCACTACTTCATGGAGGTGAACACCCGTATTCAGGTTGAACATCGGGTAACTGAACTGGTTTATAATCTTAAATTCACCAATCCTGACGACAGTGATGATTTCTTTATTGTCGAGTCTTTGGTTGAAGCGATGGCGCTAATGGCTGAGCACAAGGAACGTCTGCCCCGCCCTGAGCGTCAGCCCCGTTTTGGTGCCGCTGCCGAGGCGCGTCTCAATGCTACAGACGACTCCCTGTCACCGTCGGCAGGTGGGGTGATCCACTATTGGTCGAAACCGATTGATGGTGAGATTCGTGACGATCAAGGGATTTGCATGCCTAATCCCGATACCGGTCGCTTCATGATCTACAGTGTTGCCGGAGCTTACGATTCCAATATCGCCCTGTTGTTGACCAAGGGGCCGAATCGTGAAGAAAGCTATAAGCACCTGGCCGGTGTGCTGCGTAGCACCACTTTGCGCGGCATGAACTTGGCTACCAACCTTACTTTTCACTATGGATTGGTAAACTGGTTTAAGGCTAACGGTGTTATGGCTAAACCCACCACCCGCTTTGTTGTGCCCTACTTGACTCTGGTTGGTAAATTGAAAGAGGAAGCCAGTAAGGTTGATGTAGTGTATGCCTTTTTAGCGATGAAGAAGCACTATGCCAAGCTTAATGCGGACAATCCTGATGCTGCCAAGGCTGGTTCAGAGATCCTTGATCGTAAAGGCACTCTGCTTACCAGGCCGATGCAAGTTTTGCTGGACGACCCCCATCTGCTTTCCGGGTGGTTAAGCTGGAATAAAAAGAATTTCATCATAGAAGATGGCAAAGTGGTGTGGCTGCGTAACCCTCTCGGGGTAATTTACGAGACCTATAAGTATCTGCATATGGATTGGAATCCCAAAGCACCGGCTGCCGAGGTGATCTGGTCGCATGATCATGCGTTGCTGGAGGGTGCGGTCAAGTTTTATAAAGACCTGCGGTTAGCCCTTGGTTTGGCTAAAAATCAATTTGTTGAACTGGATGAGATTATTCGGGGCGATGAGCCTCAGTTGGGCTATGATGCTGAAAAATGGGCTGAAATTCAGTCTGCTCACGCCGGTTTTGAGATGGGTAATGAGCTGATGGGTTTGTTGTTCATGATCGCTGAAAAGACTGGTTTTTATGATCTGTGCGTTGAAGATGATCTTGAGGTCACCATACCGGAATATCTTCACGATATAGCATTGCAAGCGGCCATGAAGAAGGTTCTGGTTCCACCACCGGCGACCAAGGCTGACGAGATCGTTACTCCAGGTGGCGGTATGTACTATGCTCAGGAAGCGCCCGGCATGCCTCCTTTTGTTACCAAGGGGATGCACTTTGATAAAGGGCAGCCGCTGTTTATCCTTGAAGTAATGAAGATGTTCAACAAGGTACCGGCACCATTTGCCGGTACCATCGATGAGATCTTGATCGAGGGTGGCGATGGCACCATCATCTCCAAAGGGCAGGCATTGTTCAAGATCACCCCGGATGAGAAATTTGTCGAGGTCGATCCGAAAGCTCTGGAAAAACAAAAACGGGCAACAACAGCTAAGTTTCTTGCTGCCGTAATGTAGATCCGTAAGGAAATATGCTTATAAATACAGAAACCCCGTCAATTTGGCGGGGTTTCTGTGTATGATCTTTTGAATTAATTATACTCCGGCATAGTTATAATCAAAGGCTTCAACGTTTTCAGATGTAGCTTCAAGAAAAGAGCATTGTACATCGCTTACAATTTCAGTTAATCCATGGTTGACTGACCAGATGGTGCCACAGATATCGCATTCAACGATATCTTCGCTAAAACCTTTAGAGTGTAAATCGTGTTCAACGTATTGGTGGTTTTTACAGACAGGGCATTTCATGTTGGAAACCTTTCAGCAGTGGTGTTTTGTAGTAGTGACTGTTGGTGACGACGAGAACACTACAGTAGATTTTTTTTATTACAAGTAAAAAAATCAAGAAACCCTTTATAAAACAGGGTGTTATGGACGGAAAATGTTTTAGTAGTTAGATCGATATTTTGAAATGGATATTGCGTTAATATGTGACCAGTGCAGGTGTGCCGAAGTTATTGCTGTAACTTATAGAAATTACATTGATTATAAAAAATAGATCACTATTATAAAATTTAGCCATATTAAAAATAATGGTGTATATTCAGGGCTGGAATTAATCTCCAGTAAAAAGAAAAAATATCCCGGTAGCATTTACTAACCCGATTACAGTTTTTCGATAATGACAATAAAGGTTATTGATGAGTTGTATGTACTCAAAGGAGCTTGTCTCATGGTAAAAAAAATTAATCACATTGGCATTGCTGTTAACAGCATTGAGGACTCAACTCCCCTGTACCGCGACGTTTATGGCATGAAGGCTGAAGGTGTTGAAGCGGTTGCCGAGCAAAAAGTCAAGGTAGCGTTCTTTTCGGTTGGTGAAAGTCGTATTGAGCTGTTGGAGCCTACTAGCGACGATTCTCCTGTGGCAAAATTTATCGAGAAGCATGGTCCAGGTGTACATCATGTTGCTTATGAAGTAGATGATGTTAAGGTAGAGATTGAACGGTTGAAGCAGCAGGGAATTCGCTTAATTGATGAAGTGCCGCGTTGTGGTGCCCACCAAACTCAAATTGCTTTTTTGCACCCCAAGAGCAGTGGCGGTGTGCTGACCGAGATGTGTCAGACGCACCATTAGCACAATAGGGATTATTTCCAGCCCATCGGGTTTGCTCAGTTGAGGATAAAGTGAGTAATTATTTTATTATTACCGATGTTGCCACAATTAATTTCAAACTATATAAAGATAAAATCGATTTTCTTTCCGGATGATATTCAGCGTGAATATACGCAACAAAAAAACCTCTCAAATGAGATCGACTTTTAACTCTTGAGGGTGGTCAATGTTACGTGATCAGAGGTGGTCAGTTTTAGGTTGTCAAAACTATGGCTCTAACTGCAGGAACTCGGAGTACGGTTTGGTATTCGCTCCATACCTACGTTGGTTCTCTTTGTGGGTGGCAGTGAAAAAGCCCGTTAGCCCGGTGCTATGGATAGTGCTGCCATCGTTATTTGGGTGCGTGGGCATTTAGCGTGAAATATGAATCCAACCACTACAAATCCAAATATGCCCGTAAATAACGTCCTGTATGCGAGTAGCTGTTGAGTGCCACCTGCTCCGGTGTCCCCGTGGCGACGATGGTTCCTCCACCACTACCCCCTTCGGGGCCGAGGTCGATGACATAATCGGCGGTTTTAATCACATCAAGATTATGCTCAATAATAATCACGCTATTACCGGTTTCCACCAAGCGATGCAGCACCTCCATCAACTTGCGCACATCATCGAAGTGCAGGCCGGTGGTCGGCTCATCGAGAATATAGATGGTGCGCCCCGTTGCTCGTTTGCCTAGCTCTTTGGCCAGCTTGACCCGCTGCGCTTCGCCACCCGACAGGGTGGTAGCACTCTGTCCCAGCTTGATATACCCCAGACCAACATCGCGCACCGTCTGCAATTTGGTGTGAATTTTTGGGATGTTTTCCAAAAACCTGCTCGCCTGATTCACCGTCATATTCAGCACATCGGCAATACTGTTCCCCTTGTAATGCACCTGCAAGGTCTCGCGATTATAGCGGGCACCGCCGCACACCTCGCATTGCACGTAAACATCGGGGAGAAAGTGCATCTCGATTTTCAGCACACCATCGCCACTACACGCTTCACAGCGCCCCCCTTTGACATTGAAGGAGAACCGCCCCGGCTTGTAACCACGTATTTTCGCTTCGGGCAACTTGGCAAACAGGTCACGAATATCGCTGAACACCCCGGTATAGGTAGCCGGATTGGAGCGCGGCGTCCGTCCGATGGGGGATTGATCAATATCCACCACCTTGTCGAGATACTCCATGCCGCTGATCCCTTTGAGCTTACCCGCTTTTTCGCGGCTGCGGTTCAACTGCTGCGCCAAACTGCGATACAGGGTGTCGATCACCAAGGTCGATTTACCTGAACCGGACACACCGGTAACGCAGGTCATCACCCCTAGTGGGAATTTGACATCAACCTGTTGCAGGTTATTGGCCTCGGCAGCGAGGATCTGCAACCAGCGCTGGGCAGTACGCCGTTTGGATGGAACCGGCACCTCCAGTTCACCGTTAATATAGCGTCCCGTCAACGATTCCGGATTATCTAAAATCTGCTGCGGTGTCCCTTGCGCCACCACCTCGCCACCGAGCACTCCGGCAGCCGGCCCCATATCGAGAACATAATCGGCGGCCATAATGGTCTCTTCATCGTGTTCAACCACCAGCACTGTATTACCGAGATCACGCAAGCGTATCAGGGTATTGAGCAAGCGGCGATTATCGCGCTGATGGAGACCGATAGATGGCTCATCGAGGATATACAACACCCCCATCAGCGAGGAGCCGATCTGCGTTGCCAGACGAATCCGCTGACCTTCACCACCCGACAGTGTTCCCGCTGCGCGGTTGAGGGTTAAATAATCGAGACCAACCTGAGCGAGAAAGCCCAAACGCTCACGCACCTCTTTGAGAATCCGCTCAGCTATTTTTGCGTCCTTATCGCTAAGTTGCAACTGCTCAAAAAATACCAATGCCTCGCCAACAGATAACTCACAAATGCTGGCGATACTTACGTCTCCCACCTTCACGTGCAACGATTCAGGGCGCAGCCGCGCGCCTTCGCAGCTGGGGCAGGGCATAATATCCATAAACTGCTCCAGCTTTTCACGCATATTTTCGCTATCGCTATCATGGTAACGCCGCTGTAGATTCGGGATCACCCCTTCAAATACTTTATGGTAATAATGGCGACGATCACCCTGATCATAATAAAACCTGACCTCTTCGTCACTGGATCCATACATCAGAATCTGGCGTGTATGTTCCGGTAATTTGTGATAGGGGATGGAGAGATCAAAACCATAATGACTGGCCAGCGATTCGAGTAGCTGCTGATAGTAAAAACCCTTGCGCGTCACCCACGGGGCTATGGCTCCTTCGCGCAGGGTCAAATCCTGATGGGGCACCACCTGATCGGGATCAAAGTAGTTGCGCGTTCCCAAACCGGAACAATCGGGACACGCCCCATGGGGATTATTGAAGGAAAACATCCGTGGTTCCACCTCGGCATAGGATATACCGCAATGACTACAGGCATGTTTTTCCGAAAACTGATGACAATCACCCTCCACCTCCTGCACCAGAACCAGACCATCGCCAAGGCGCAAAGCGATCTCCAGCGAATCGGCCAAGCGATTCTCAATCCCCTCCTTGACAATCAACCGATCCACCACCACCTCAATGGTATGTTTTTTCTTTTTGTCCAACTCCGGGGTTTCTGCCAGCTCAAACAGATCACCATCAATGCGCACCCGCACGTAACCATCAGCCTGTAACTGCTGTAACTCCTTGCGATATTCCCCCTTACGCCCCTTCACCAGCGGCGCAAGAATCAATAACTTGCTGCGCTCCGGATAGCTCATTACCTGATCAACAATCTGCTGCACCGTTTGGGCGGCAATCTCGCACCCGCAATGGTGGCAATACACCTTGCCAATGCGAGCAAACAACAAGCGCAGATAATCGTAGATCTCCGTCACTGTCCCCACCGTAGAACGGGGATTTTTCGAGGTAGTCTTCTGCTCAATCGAGATCGCCGGAGACAAGCCGTCGATGCTATCTACATCCGGCTTTTCCATCTGCTCCAAAAATTGCCGCGCATAAGCCGAAAGACTTTCGACATAGCGGCGCTGCCCCTCGGCATAAATGGTATCAAAAGCCAGAGTCGATTTACCAGAACCGGAAACCCCGGTAATCACCACCAGCTTGTCACGCGGAATTTCGACATCGATATTTTTTAGATTGTGCTCACGAGCACCTTTGATGATGATTTTATCAATCATAGTTTTACTTTCTTCCCACTCATCTCCACCGCCATCTCCACTGCCGCTACCAGACTAGCCGCACTCGCACTTCCGGTACCGGCCAAATCATACGCCGTCCCATGATCGACCGATGTGCGCACAATCGGCAAGCCCAGAGTCACATTCACCCCATCCTCAAAATGGAGCAATTTTAGCGGAATCAAACCCTGATCGTGGTACATACACACCACCGCATCATATTCCCCCTGCACAGCAAAATGAAACAGAGTATCGGCACTGTGGGGGCCACTCACATCCATCCCTGCGGCCTTGGCACGGGCAATTGCCGGAGCAATGATGAGCTGTTCTTCATCACCGAACATCCCCCCTTCACCGGCATGGGGGTTAAGAGCCAGCACCGCGATACGCGGTTTATCGGTAGTAAAGTAACGCCGAAATGCTGCATCCGTCACCCGCATGGTGGCATCAATCTCCTCACCAGTAACCGCGTCAGGCACAGCACGCAACGCCAGATGGGTGGTCACCAGACACACCTTCAACCGCTTACCTCCGAGCATCATCACCACCTTATCCACCCCGCAGCGCTGCGCCAGCAATTCGGTATGTCCGGGAAATTCACATCCCGCCGCCCGAATCGCCTCTTTGTGGATCGGTGCGGTGATCATCGCCGCCGCCTGATTGGTACGGCACTGCTCGCAAGCCCACTCAATATAATCAAGCATAGCCGTACCACAGGCGGCTCTAATCTGACCAAACGGCACCAGTTCAGGATTCAATTGCGACAATGGTTGTACACGCAACGTTCGTGATCCCAGAGGTAACAACATCTCCCCGTTGCTACCTAATTGAGGCTGAGTGCTCACCCCAAACACAGCCGCCGCCCGTTGCAGAATAGCTACATCACCGGCAACAACAATACGCTCAATAACAGCATCGAATTGCCCCGCTATAACCGCTTTAACAATAATTTCCGGGCCAATCCCCGCCGGGTCACCCATGGTAATGATAAGAGATGGTTGCATACATCCGCCATATTTTGTTAATGCCGAATTTTATTTCAGCGACAATTTAGTTAAAGGATTGACAAGTATAGCATAAATCGGACTTACTATGTTTTAGCAATGATAAACATTGTGATCACACCTCACCTCAACCACAGGAGAACGCCATGTCAACAACGATCAAAGGTACAGAAACCGAAAAGAATTTGCTCAAATCTTTTGCCGGTGAAAGTCAGGCGCGTATGCGTTACACCTACTTTGCCAGCATCGCCAAAAAAGAGGGTTATGTTCAGATAGCTGATATCTTTGAAGAAACGGCAAATCAGGAAAAAGAGCACGCCAAACGCTTTTTCAAGTTTCTCGAAGGTGGTGATCTGGAAATAACAGCAACCTATCCAGCCGGTAAGATGGCCACTACAGCGGAAAACCTCCTCGCTGCGGCGACTGGTGAGCATGAGGAGCATACCGAGCTATATCCAGCCTTTGCCGCAACAGCACGCAAAGAGGGTTTCGAAGATATCGCCGCAGCGTGGGATGCTATTTCTGTGGCCGAACAACAACATGAGAAGCGCTACCGCGATCTGTTAGCCAATATTGAAAATAGCACGGTATTCAGCCGCGAACTGCCAGTTATCTGGCGTTGTCGCAATTGTGGCTACCTGCACAACGAAGAAACCGCTCCCGAGTTGTGCCCGGCATGTATCCATCCACAGGCGCATTTTGAGATACTTGGTGAAAACTGGTAGATCGCTTTAACGGGGCAGAGCATATCTGCCCCGTTAAAATGTTTTCTCTTGAAGTAAGAGCATTTTTAGAAATAATGCATCACATAAATTGGCGCTCTTTGGATCAGGCTCTACCGCAAATAGTGCACATGCTCTCGCTGGCTGCAAATGAGCGTCCTAGCATACTTGAAAAGA